>NZ_OY781381.1:0-300000 GCF_963676665.1 uncultured Tolumonas sp. | reverse complement strand
TAGGAAACTACTTGGGGTTGTATGGTTAAGTGACTAAGCGTACACGGTGGATGCCTAGGCAGTCAGAGGCGAAGAAGGACGTGCTAACCTGCGTTAAGCTGTGGAGAGTCGGTAAGAGACGTTATTATCCACGGATATCCGAATGGGGAAACCCACTGCATTGATGCAGTATTGCATGATGAATACATAGTCATGCAAGGCGAACCGGGAGAACTGAAACATCTAAGTACCCCGAGGAAAAGAAATCAACCGAGATTTCCTTAGTAGCGGCGAGCGAACGGGAATTAGCCCTTAAGTTTCTTGGAAGTTAGTGGAACAGTCTGGAAAGGCTGGCGGCACAGGGTGATAGCCCCGTACATGAAAACGACCTTGAGATGAAAACGAGTAAGGCGGGACACGTGGTATCCTGTCTGAACATGGGGGGACCATCCTCCAAGGCTAAATACTCCTGACTGACCGATAGTGAACCAGTACCGTGAGGGAAAGGCGAAAAGAACCCCTGTGAGGGGAGTGAAATAGAACCTGAAACCGTGTACGTACAAGCAGTGGGAGCACCTTCGTGGTGTGACTGCGTACCTTTTGTATAATGGGTCAGCGACTTACATTCTGTAGCAAGGTTAACCGAATAGGGGAGCCGTAGGGAAACCGAGTCTTAACTGGGCGATTAGTTGCAGGGTGTAGACCCGAAACCGAGTGATCTAGCCATGGGCAGGTTGAAGGTGCCGTAACAGGTACTGGAGGACCGAACCCACTAATGTTGCAAAATTAGGGGATGACCTGTGGCTAGGGGTGAAAGGCCAATCAAACTCGGAGATATCTGGTTCTCCCCGAAAGCTATTTAGGTAGCGCCTCGGACGAATACTACTGGGGGTAGAGCACTGTTTCGACTAGGGGGTCATCCCGACTTACCAACTCGATGCAAACTCCGAATACCAGTAAGTACTATCCGGGAGACACACGGCGGGTGCTAACGTCCGTCGTGAAGAGGGAAACAACCCAGACCGCCAGCTAAGGTCCCAAAGTACTAGTTAAGTGGGAAACGATGTGGGAAGGCTTAGACAGCTAGGATGTTGGCTTAGAAGCAGCCATCATTTAAAGAAAGCGTAATAGCTCACTAGTCGAGTCGGCCTGCGCGGAAGATGTAACGGGGCTAAACTAGTCACCGAAGCTGCGGATTTGCATGAAAGTGCAAGTGGTAGGGGAGCGTTCTGTAAGTCTGTGAAGGTGTGTGGTAACGCATGCTGGAGATATCAGAAGTGCGAATGCTGACGTGAGTAACGTTAAAGGGAGTGAAAGACTCCCTCGCCGGAAGACCAAGGGTTCCTGTCCAACGTTAATCGGGGCAGGGTGAGTCGACCCCTAAGGCGAGGCTGAAAGGCGTAGTCGATGGGAAGCGGGTTAATATTCCTGCACTTTTTGTAACTGCGATGAGGGGACGGAGAAGGCTAAGTAGGCCAGCGGTTGGTAGAGCTGGTGAAAGGTGGTAGGGATGTACGGTAGGCAAATCCGCTGTACTTTATTCCGAGAGCCGAGACGAAGTGACTACGGTCATGAAGTTACTGATGCCACGCTTCCAGGAAAAGCCTCTAAGCTTCAGGTTACAAAGAATCGTACCCCAAACCAACACTGGTGGTCAGGTAGAGAATACCAAGGCGCTTGAGAGAACTCGGGTGAAGGAACTAGGCAAAATAGTACCGTAACTTCGGGAGAAGGTACGCTGTTGCTGGTGAAGGAATTTACTTCTGGAGCTAGTGGCAGCCGCAGTGACCAGGTGGCTGGGACTGTTTAACAAAAACACAGCACTCTGCAAACACGAAAGTGGACGTATAGGGTGTGACACCTGCCCGGTGCCGGAAGGTTAATTGATGGGGTTAGCGCAAGCGAAGCTCTTGATCGAAGCCCCGGTAAACGGCGGCCGTAACTATAACGGTCCTAAGGTAGCGAAATTCCTTGTCGGGTAAGTTCCGACCTGCACGAATGGTGTAACCATGGCCACGCTGTCTCCACCCGAGACTCAGTGAAATCGAATTCGCCGTGAAGATGCGGTGTACCCGCGGCTAGACGGAAAGACCCCGTGAACCTTTACTATAGCTTGACACTGAACATTGAACCTACCTGTGTAGGATAGGTGGGAGGCTTTGAAGTGATGACGCTAGTTGTCATGGAGCCGTCCTTGAAATACCACCCTGGTATGTTTGATGTTCTAACCTCAACCCGTTATCCGGGTCAGGGACAGTGTCTGGTGGGTAGTTTGACTGGGGCGGTCTCCTCCCAAAGAGTAACGGAGGAGCACGAAGGTGGGCTAATCACGGTCGGACATCGTGAGGTTAGTGCAATGGCATAAGCCCGCTTAACTGCGAGACGGACAGGTCGAGCAGGTGCGAAAGCAGGTCATAGTGATCCGGTGGTTCTGAATGGAAGGGCCATCGCTCAACGGATAAAAGGTACTCCGGGGATAACAGGCTGATACCGCCCAAGAGTTCATATCGACGGCGGTGTTTGGCACCTCGATGTCGGCTCATCACATCCTGGGGCTGAAGTTGGTCCCAAGGGTATGGCTGTTCGCCATTTAAAGTGGTACGCGAGCTGGGTTCAGAACGTCGTGAGACAGTTCGGTCCCTATCTGCCGTGGGCGTTGGATGATTGAGTGGGGTTGCTCCTAGTACGAGAGGACCGGAGTGAACGAACCGCTGGTGTTCGGGTTGTCATGCCAATGGCACTGCCCGGTAGCTAAGTTCGGAAAAGATAACCGCTGAAAGCATCTAAGCGGGAAACTTGCCACGAGATGAGTCATCCCTAGGACTATAAGTCCTCTGAAGGGCCGTTGAAGACTACGACGTTGATAGGTGAGGTGTGTAAGTGTAGTGATACATTGAGCTAACTCATACTAATGACCCGAGAGGCTTAACCATACAACACCCAAGTAGTTTTGAAGCGCTTGTTTGATTGATGAACTGATAGACAAACTGACTAGAGATAGTTGGACAGCTTTCCAAGACTTATTGCTGAGAGAGATAACACAAGCAGCGATAAGTAAACCGAATATGCCTGGCGGCAATAGCGCGATGGAACCACCTGTACCCATGCCGAACACAGAAGTGAAACGTTGTAGCGCCGATGGTAGTGTGGCATTCGCCATGTGAGAGTAGGACACTGCCAGGCTCCAAAATTAGACGAAAGTCAGCCGGAAAAAAGTGCTGATATGGCTCAGTTGGTAGAGCGCACCCTTGGTAAGGGTGAGGTCCCCAGTTCGACTCTGGGTATCAGCACCATTAAATACGAAGCCCTGCAGGTAACTGCAGGGCTTTTTGTTTATTCCTATTTTTTCAATGTTTTTTATAAATAAAAAGCGGGTTTTCCCCGCTCTCGTTGCATCATTTTTTCTTAAATAAGAATTTATTCAACGGTTCAGGATCTGCTATCTGCAGTGTGCCTTTGATATCTAATAATTCTTGTTGTAGTTGGTACTCTTCCCAGTTCAAATCTTGCTGATTTTTATTTTTTGCGGAACCTTTCAGGGCTTGGATTTCTTTAAGCCGAGTTTCGATATGCTGTAGTTCCAGCTTTTGCTTCGCTTCTGCTGCACCCATGTTTAACGTTTTATTGAACTCAGCATCAGCTAGGCAAGGCCCGGTATAGGTTTTTTGATTAGCAACTAATTCAACCGCTTTCTCTTGGGGACATTGCTGATGTAATGCCGACAAATAACCTTTTCGCCACTGCTTAAAATCAGGTTGGGTATCATATTCTGCACACTGTGCTGCATATTCATCGGCATAACTGAGGTATTTTCCTGACCACGCATCCGCTACGCCACGGGTATGCCAATTGGTTTCGGCACATTGTTGTGCGGTCATTGTGCTACTACAACCAGCTAATAGCATGCTGGCACATATGAGGTATTTCATGAGGTTTAGTAGAAGTTGAGAATAATACGGAAATCTTAACAGCTAATAATTGTCAGGTGGTAATGATTCAGTTGCAGATCTACGCAGCAACGCATTTGACGGTTGCTGCGTAATTCGATGAGGTTAATGAGTCAGTATGTTGGCCAACGCATTTCCCTGATCATGTAGCTCTTCGAGGCGTTCAGCCAAACTACCTGGCTCGATACCAAGATGAGCGGCCAAAGGTGAAGGGAAGCGGGTAACAATGACATGTGCGGGTACGCCCGCATTCCAAGCAAATGATACAAACATGGCAAGGCGGATCAAAACTGCTTCGGGGCTAACCGGATGATGAGACAGTGGATCCAGTTGTTGTGATATTGCCGCGACAAAACGCTCAGATAAATTCCAACGGCGAGCCAGCTCAGCTCCTACCAGACTAAAATCATAACCGAGCATTTCTCGTTGCGCATCAATACGGCTGGTGCCTTGGCTGATAGCTAAATTAATTAATGAGGCTTCATCAGGAAGGGCAGACTGGATCAATAATTCACCAATATTATGCAGCAGAGTACAGGTGAATGCTGTTTCTGGATCTACGGCATGACACTCTTTTGCGAGTGCTTTTGCTATTGTTGCTGTTTGAAAGGTTTCGACCCAAAACTTTGATGTATTAAAGTTTGCTGGTGTTTTGAAGCTGGTCATGATGCCGGAAGCAACTACTAATGAACGTAGTGCATTAAAGCCGAGGCGAATGACCGCTTGTTCGATAGAGGTAATTTCAGCGCCTCGACGATAAGCCGCCGAGTTTGCCAGCTTTAATACTTTGGCACTGATCACCTGATCCATAGCGATCTTATGGGCAATATCCTGAATTTGTGCATTATCGTTAGAAAAATCCTGCATCAATTCATGCAATAATTTTGGAATTACGGGTAACTGCTTGATCTTACTGAATAGTAGTTCCATTGACATCGGTGTGCCCTCAAGACCTGTATGATGTTTTTATTCGTTAATAATAGCACCGTATGCTGTTAGTTGAACGTAATCGACTGAGTATCTGTTATTACGGTTTGGTGCTGGCTGATGAGTCAGTATTAAACGTATCAATCGGAACAACCGAAATCCCGCTTTTGTAAGATCCATCAACCACTCTAGTACTATAAGTAATATAAATCAGTGTGTTATGCGTTTTATCATAGAAACGCACTACGCGTTGTTCCTTAAAGATCAGTGATGTTTTGACATCAAAGACGATTTCTCCAGGGGCGAACTGTTGGTTAATTTTTACGGGTCCAACCCGCGTACAGGATATAGAGGCATAAGCTCTATCTTCTGCCAAACCTAAACCTCCTGAGATACCTCCTGTTTTAGGGCGAGAAAGATAACAAGTCACGCCGCTGATTTTCGGATCTTCAAAGGCTTCAATAATGATTTTATGGTTAGGTCCTAATAATTTAAATTCGGTACTTACTTCGCCTATTTGTTCAGAATCTTGCGCATATGACAGTAACGTGAAAAAAGTAAAAATACAGGCTGTAAATAGACGCATGAAAGGCTCCTTGGTTGAAAGCAGATAATTTCTGATAGCAGCGACGGCATTATGATCGAAAGCGATGATTCAGTGTAATCGCTATGCTCTTCATTACTGTTGACTTTTTGATTAGGATCTTAAATAAGATCTTAGATTTTATGCATACAATCACATTTATTATAAATATAATGAAATCGTATTCACCCTGAAGAAATGTCATTAATTGGCATATTCTGAGGATATCACACGTGAAACTGGTAAAGATGTGCGCGACTGCATCACTTTCGTGTACTGGTTCATTACTTGAAATTCAGGAGACGCTTGATGTCATACATTAAAGGATTAGTGGCTGCTTCTTTCGCTGCTGCGGTGACCATGGGTAGCGCAGTAGCTCAGGAAGAAAAAGTTTTGCATGTGTATAACTGGAGCGATTATATCGCGGAAGATACCGTTGCTAATTTTGAGAAAGAGACCGGTATCAAGGTTGTATACGATGTGTTTGACAGTAATGAAGTCCTGGAAGCTAAGTTATTAGCGGGTAACACTGGCTTTGATATTGTTGTTCCTAGTTCTGATTTTCTAGCTCGCCAGATCCAGGCCGGGGTATTTCAACAGTTAGACAAAAAGCAGTTGCCTAATATGAAGAATATGGATGCGGGCATTATGAAGTTATTGGCGGATAAAGACCCTGATAACGCGCATTCTATACCATACCTTGGCGGAACAACGGGTATCGGCTTTAACCCGAAAAAAGTCGCTGCCGTGATGGGGCCTGATTTCAAACTGGATAGTTGGGATGCAGTTTTAAAACCAGAAAACCTGTCTAAACTGAAAAAATGTGGTGTTTCCTTCCTGAATGCGCCAACAGAAATTATGGCGACCGTACTGCATTATATTGGTAAAGATCCAAACAGCACGAACCCTGCGGATTACAAAGAAGCAGGTAAAGTACTGACTTCATTACGTCCATACATTTCGTATTTCCATTCATCTCAATATATCAATGACTTGGCGAATGGCGATATCTGTGTGGCGATTGGTTGGTCTGGTGATGTGATGCAGGCGGCTAAACGAGCGGAAGAAGCTAAAAACGGTGTTACAGTTGATTATGTGATCCCGAAAGAAGGTGCGTTGGTATTCTATGACATGCTGGCTATTCCAGCTGATGCCAAACATCCGGAAAATGCACATGCATTTATTAACTACCTAATGCGTCCTGAAGTGATTGCAAAAGTATCTAACTACGTTTCTTACGCCAGTGGTAATGCAGCATCTTTACCGATGGTAGACGAAGCGTTACGCAATAACCCTAATATCTATCCGCCTGCAGAATTAAAAGCGAAGATGTTTGCGCTGAAAATTTTACCAGCCAAAATCAACCGTGAAATTACCCGTGAGTGGACCAAGGTTAAAACGGGCAAATAAGTATTTATATATAACGATAGGGGCGTCTTAGGCGCCCCTTGATTGTTTCTGGGAAAAATAAGGAACATCGCTGTGGTCGATAAACCAGCCTTAGCATCAACCGAGCCATCGGCTCAACCACTACTGGAAATCCGTAATGTCAGTAAGTTATTTGACGGCATCCCTGCCGTTGATAACGTCAATCTGACTATAAATAAAGGTGAAATTTTTGCCTTGTTGGGTGCATCAGGTTGCGGTAAATCGACATTGTTACGTTTGTTAGCTGGTTTTGAAACGCCAACCAAAGGGCAAATCATTCTGGATGGTCAGGATCTGGCGAATACGCCGCCGTATAAGCGCCCTATCAATATGATGTTTCAATCTTATGCCCTGTTTCCTCATATGACGGTAGAGCAAAATATTGCATTTGGTCTGAAACAAGATGGGCTGCCAAAAGACGAGATCAACCAGCGGGTACATGAAATGCTGGAACTGGTGCATATGCACCAGTTCGCCAAACGTAAACCACATCAGTTATCCGGTGGTCAGCGTCAACGTGTGGCGTTAGCCCGTTCTTTGGCGAAGCGTCCCAAATTGTTACTGCTTGATGAACCGATGGGTGCCTTGGATAAAAAGCTGCGTGAAAAAATGCAGTTGGAAGTGGTCGATATCATTGAACGCGTTGGCGTAACTTGTGTCATGGTAACCCACGACCAAGAAGAAGCGATGACGATGGCTGGCCGTATTGCCATTATGGATCGTGGTGAATTTGTGCAGATTGGTAGCCCGGAAGAGATCTATGAGCATCCTAACTGTCGTCTGAGCGCTGAATTTATCGGTTCCGTGAATGTGTTTGAAGGCACGTTAATTGAAGATGGCCCAGACTACATGGTGATCCAGTCTGATTCGTTAATGCATCCAATCCAGATCAATCATGGTTCTTCGGTGGCGGAAGGTGTGCCATTGACCGTGGCGTTACGTCCGGAAAAAATTCATTTCCGCGATGATATTCCATCCGACCATTCTAACTATGACCGCGGTATTGTTGAGAATATTGCCTATATGGGTGATATCTCTATTTATCATGTTCGCTTGAAAAGCGGCAAACTGGTCACGGTGACATTACCCAACGTTAATCGCTTCCGCACCGGTGTGCCGACTTGGGGTGATGAAGTTTATCTGTGTTGGGATCCTGATTCCTGCGTGGTGTTGACAATATGAGTCTTGATACGTTGCGACAGTTACCATTCTTGGGCTGGTTGCCACGCGGCCGGCATTTAGTTATTGCCATCCCTTATTTGTGGATGCTGTTGTTTTTCCTGATCCCCTTTATCATTATTTTGAAGATCAGTTTTGCGGAGGTGCAGATTGCGATCCCTCCATATACCGATCTGGTTTCTTATGCTGAGGAAAAACTGAACTTTGTTTTTAATCTGGGTAACTATCTCTATCTCTTGGACGATGAGATGTATCTGGATTCCTATCTGCAATCGATCCAGGTGGCCAGCATATCGACGTTGTTATGTTTGCTGATTGGTTATCCGATGGCATGGGCGATTGTTCACTCTTCACCGGCGGTACGTAATGCTTTATTGATGCTGGTCGTTTTACCGAGCTGGACCTCATTTTTGATCCGCGTTTATGCTTGGATCGGCATTTTAAAAAACAATGGATTAATCAATAACCTACTGATGTGGTTGGGTATTATTGATGAACCACTGACACTGTTACACACCAATGCCGCCGTATATGTTGGTATTGTGTATGCCTATCTGCCATTTATGATCTTGCCTATTTATACCGCATTGATGCGCATGGATTATTCACTGGTGGAAGCGGCTTCGGATCTCGGTGCTCGTCCGTACCGGACGTTCCTGTCAATCACGCTACCACTGACTAAAAGCGGCATTATTGCCGGTTCTATGCTGGTGTTTATTCCTGCGGTCGGCGAGTTTGTGATCCCTGAGTTGTTAGGTGGTCCGGACTCTTTGCTGATTGGCCGTGTGTTATGGCAGGAGTTCTTTAACAATCGTGACTGGCCGGTGGCATCGGCAGTGGCGGTCGTTATGCTGATGATCTTGATGGCGCCGATCATTTGGTTTTATCGTTATCAACGTCGCGAAATGCAGGAGAGTGCATCATGACGCCGATCCCGCAAGTGAAGTCGAAATTCCGGACCTTTATCTTATTCGCCGGTTTCGCCTTTTTGTATTTGCCCATCGTGTTGCTGATTGTGTTTTCATTCAATGAATCCCGACTGGTTACGGTGTGGTCTGGTTTTTCCATTAAATGGTACGGCGAGTTATTTGCTGACAAACTGATGATGAATGGGGTGACACTGAGTTTATCGATCGGTGTCATGAGTGCCAGTATGGCGGTAGTTATTGGTACACTGGCAGCTTTTGTGCTGACCCGTATTGGTAATTTCCGCGGTCAAACCAGTTTTGCGTTTTTGATGACTGCACCCATGGTGATGCCGGAAGTGATCACAGGGCTAGCCTTACTCTTACTGTTTGTCGCTATGTCAAAAATGTTTGGTTGGCCGACACAGCGCGGGGCCATGACCATTTGGATCGCGCATGTGACCTTTACTGCGGCATATGTCACCGTCATCGTGCGTTCCCGATTACAAGAGCTGGATCGTTCCATTGAGGAAGCGGCACAGGATCTGGGAGCAACACCGTTTAAAGTGTTCTTTTTGATCACGCTGCCATCGATTGCTCCGGCGATTGCCGCTGGTTGGTTATTAGGTTTTACACTGTCAGTTGATGATCTAGTGATTACCAGTTTCGTCTCAGGGCCGAATGCAACCACATTGCCGATGGTGGTATTTTCCAGCGTGCGATTGGGTGTGAGCCCGAAAATTAATGCGTTGGCAACTCTGATCATCTTGGTTGTTTCTATCGCGACATTTATCGGGTGGTGGATGATGGCGGCTGCGGAAAAACGTCGAAAGGCGGAGATTGCCGTGGCAATGCAAAACAGCTGATGGAATGACTCGATACTCATCTGCCCATTTGAAAGCGGTCTGAGATATTTGACGATTCATATACATCAAAGGCTTAACTTCGGTTAGGCCTTTTTGCTTTTTGGCCTATGCACTGTCAGCTATACTATATTTCCTTATATTTAGATTGGTTTTACACGGATGACTACAGAGCAGGGACATTATTATCGCTGGGTGACTTTTGCCGGGATTGCTTCATCAGCGACAGCTGGTCTACTGATCATCGGTAAATTGACGGCTTGGTTAATGACTGGGTCATCCAGCTTGCTGGCATCGTTGACAGATTCGATGATGGATATCAGTGCTTCATTGATTAGCCTGATGGCGGTGCGGTATGCCTTGATCCCGGCTGATGATAATCATCAGTTTGGACATGGGAAGGCGGAATCGTTGGCTAGTCTGGCGCAGGCGGCCTTTATCACCGGCTCTGCTGTCGTATTATTAATGCATGGTCTGGATGCTTTGGTGGATCCAAAACCGTTACAGCATATTGGCGTTGGGATCTGGATCAGCATTGCTTCCTTGGCATTAACTTTAGTGCTGGTGTCTTTTCAAAGTTATGTGATCAAACTGACGGGAAGTCAGGCCGTCAAAGCGGATTCTCTGCACTATCGTTCAGATTTATTACTGAATGCTGCGGTTTTGCTGGCGTTAGTGTTGTCCTCACAAGGATTCGCTAATGCCGATGCGATCTTTGCTATTTTACTGGGCGGGTATATTCTGTGGAGTGCCTTGCAAATTGGTTACGATGCAATCCAGACTTTATTAGATCGCCAATTGCCAGATGAAGAGTGTCAGCAGATCAGTGACATCTGTTGTGCGGTTGAAGGTGTTCGTGGGATCCATGATCTTAAGACGCGCATTTCTGGGCCTATGCGTTTTATTCAGCTGCATTTGGAATTAGATGACGATTTACCGCTGGTGAAAGCGCATGAATTAGCCGATTTAGCTGAAGCTCAGCTGAAAATACAATTTCCGATTTCAGATATTTTAATTCATATGGACCCCATTTCTGTGCTGCCCAAAGAGCATGTAAATCATCAGCCATGAAACGATGCGGTTAGGGAGTAATATGGCCTGCAATAAATGCGTTAAGAGAGAAAAAGCCTGGCAGACGATTCGGGAGGAAGCGGTGCAAATGGCTGCGGAAGAGCCCATGCTGGCCAGTTTCTTTCATTCCACCATTATTAATCACGACAGTCTGGGTGCGGCACTCAGCTTTCAACTGGCCAATAAATTGGGCAGTTTGACTATGCCACCGATTGTGTTGCGTGAAGTTATCGAACAAGCGGTGCGTATTGACCCCAGCATTCTGGATGCCGTGGCCTGTGATATCTGTGCCGTGACTGAGCGTGATCCGGCGGTGAATTATCTGTCTACGCCGTTGCTGTATCTGAAAGGTTTTCAGGCCTTGCAGGCCTACCGGATTGCCCACTGGCTGTGGCTGCAGGGCCGTAAATCACTGGCGTTATTTCTGCAGCATCAGATCTCGGTGGTGTATGGCGTGGATATTCACCCTGCGGCGCAAATTGGTTTTGGTATCATGCTCGATCATGCGACCGGTATCGTGATTGGTGAAACCGCTGTGGTGGGGAATGATGTTTCTATTCTGCAGAACGTAACATTGGGCGGAACCGGTAAAGAACACGGCGATCGTCATCCTAAGATCCGTGAAGGGGTGATGATTGGTGCGGGCGCCAAAATTCTGGGCAATATTGAAGTCGGTGAAGGGGCCAAAATTGGTGCCGGTAGTGTGGTGTTGTCTCCTGTTCCTCCGCATACCACGGTAGTGGGTGTACCAGCGAAAATTGTTGGACATCCATCCACGCTAAAACCATCGCTGAGTATGGAACAAGATATTTAACGGGGCGTAAGCCCCGTTTTTATCTGCGGAGGAAACATGTCTAAACCGATTGCCGGTGTGCTGTTGTTCGGTATGTGGGGGCTTTACCTGTGTTATTTGTTCCTTGGTCTCTCGCCTTGGCCCAGTGCCATTCTGGCGTGGAGTGCGGCCTTGTTATTGGGGCCAAGACTGGATAAAGCCGCGCGACGACAGTGTAGTATTTTGTATGGTGCCGGACTGTTGTTATTGCTGTTCTGTTGGTTGAATGGGGTTCGGTTTTCGGCTAAAGAACTGTTTTTACCTAATCTGGATATGGTGGCGTTATTTACCGCCGTCAGCACGCTGAATCTGGCCACCAGTGCATTATCTGACAATCACCAGCCTAATTGGCGTGGCTGGCGCGGTTTAGCCAGCTCATTGCTCGGCGTCAGTTTGCTGGGGGCCGTGATCAATATGTCGGTGTTATTTGTGGTTGGTGACCGGCTGGCGGTCAACGGCACATTAGATCGGCGACAGGTGATTATTCTTAACCGGATCTATTGTGCTGCGGCGTTCTGGTCCCCCTTTTTTATCGCCATGGCGGTGGCGTTGACCTATGCGCCTGGCATGCAGTTTTCCCGTATTTTACCGTTTGGATTGTTAGCTGCCCTTGGTGCGATGGTGATTACTTCCTGGGATATCTGGCGTCTGGGGATTGCCGATTTTGAGGGTTATCCATTACGTCTGCAGACATTACGTTTACCAGTCCTCTTGTGTCTTGCCGTACTAGTGGGGAAATGGTGGTGGCTAACACTCACTATCACCGGCATTATTGCGCTGATGGCACCACTTGTTTCGCTGTTACTGATGCCTCGTCAGAATGTAGTTGTTGCCTTGAAACAGCAAGTAACACAACGTTTCCCGGCGATGGGGAGTCAGGTCGTGTTGTTTCTCGGCGCGGGGTTACTGGCCGCTGGAATTCACGGTTTAACGCAGATTTTGTCGCCACAAGCATTGTTTGCACATATTTCCCACTATGGTGTGATTGAAGCTGCGTTGGTGACCTTGGTGATTCTATTCATCGCCTATTTAGGGGTGCACCCGATCATCATGACGTCGAGTCTGGCGCCGTTACTGTGGCATTTACATCCGGATCCGTCTTTGCTGGGCATGACGTTTTTGTTTGCCTGGGGTTTGGCGACTGGCGCCACACCGTTGTCGGGGGCTAATCTGGCGTTGATTGCCTGCTTTCGGGTCCGGGCCTGGAATATGCTGATTTGGAATCTGGGTTATGCGGTGAAACAGTGGCTTTGGCTGATCGCGTTGTATGCACTGTATATCTGGTGTTATTTATAAACTTAGGATGAGGCTTTTTGCGTTGGTGAGTTGTGTCGCTGGCGTTGGCAGACTATGCTAGCCACCCGAATGAATAAGCTTCTGCTAAAGGCAGAATTGAGTATAGGTGTATTATGTCTTTTGAAGTATTAGAACAGCTGGAAGCGAAAGTCCAATCCGCTGTGGATGGCATCAGTTTACTGAAAATGGAATTGGATGAACTGCGTGCGCAAAATCAGCAGTTGAAAGAAGAAAACCAGCATTTACGGAATGAACATCAGGCATGGCACGAACGTTTACGTTCATTGCTGGGCAAGATGGACCAGATGAACAGCGAAGACTAAAACAAAAAGCCGGCGATAAAGCCGGCTTTTTTCAATCATTCGATATCGAGCGGTTCTGGCGAGAGAATGATACCCGTAGTATCCGCATAAATATGATCTTCTGGCAGGAAGGTCACGCCACCAAAATTTACCGGCAGCTCACTGTCGCCAATCTCATCATCGTCAGCGCCTACCGGAATAGATGCCAGCGCCTGAATGCCAATCTCCAGATCAGCCAGCGCATCCACTTCACGCACGGAACCGTAACAAATAATGCCTTCCCAGCCGTTATCAGCGGCGGTTGCGGCAATATCAGCATCGATCAGGGCGCGTCGTAACGAACCACCACCGTCGATTAACAGCACACGCCCTACGCCATTTTCTTTGACAAGTTGGCGAATAATGCCATTGGCCTCAAAACATTTGATGGTGGTTACCAGTCCGCCGAAGGAGGGGCGTCCGCCGAAAGTACTGAACATAGGTTCCACGACATCGACTTGATCTTGGTAAATATCACAAAGCTGGGAGGTGTTGTATTCCATGGTGGTGATTCCAAGGTATTAAGTTATCCAGCAGTATAAGGACGCAACCGGGGAAAGCAAAGCTGAACCCGTACAGAATTGGCTTTCATGACAGAAAATCGATCGATCACGTGGTGTGATGATGCAAATTAGTCGGGATATGTGATTGTCATCACTTTGCCATAGGTGTTTAATCAGACTGTGCGGTTGCTGCGCTGTAAAAATGCAAAATTTTGCTGATTATTGCGAATTTGTAGCCTAAATGAGAAGGAACCAGCTTATTTTCATTGCGAGGAAGCTATGCCACAAGATATATCATCGTTATCCACAGCAGTAAAACACCGTCCGCTTAATCGAAGTGATTACAAAACCCTCTCGTTAGCGGCATTGGGTGGCGCGCTAGAGTTTTATGATTTCATTATCTTTGTTTTTTTAGCCGCAGTCGTCAGCCAGCATTTTTTCCCGACGGATATTCCTGATTGGCTGCGCCAATTCCAAACCTACGGTATTTTTGCTGCCGGTTATCTGGCGCGCCCGCTGGGTGGCATCATCATGGCGCACTTTGGCGATCTGTTTGGCCGTAAGAAAATGTTTAATCTGAGCATTTTGCTGATGGCTTTTCCAACGCTGTTGATGGGGTTATTACCCACCTATGAAACGGTCGGCATTATTGCGCCGGTTGGTTTATTGATCTTGCGTATTTTGCAAGGTGCAGCGATTGGTGGTGAAGTGCCAGGGGCTTGGGTGTTTGTCTCCGAACATGTACCCGCACATCGTACCGGTTATGCCTGTGGCACTTTAACCGCGGGTCTGACGGCGGGTATTTTGCTGGGTTCACTAGTTGCGACCGCGTTGAATTCCATTCTGACGCAAGCCGAGATCTTGGCATGGGGTTGGCGGGTGCCATTTTTGCTGGGTGGTGTATTTGGTTTGTGCGCGATGTTCTTGCGTCGTTGGTTGGAAGAAACACCAATCTTTGCAGAAATGAAGGCCAAAAAGCAGCTGGTGGAAGGTTTGCCACTCAAGCAGGTATTGGGTAACAACAAAATGGAAGTGGTGGTGTCGATGCTACTGACCTGGTTGTTATCCGCCGCAATTGTGGTGGTGATCTTAATGACGCCAACCTATCTGCAAAAACAGCTGGCGATTGCCCCTGCAGTGGCATTACAGGCCAATTCTTTAGCCATTGTTGCGCTAACAGTGGGCTGTATATTCTTCGGTTGGCTGAACGATCGTTTCAGTAGTGGTTTGATTTTTATTGTCGGTAGTATTGGTCTTGGGGGATCGGCATATGCGTTTTATCATGGTGTCGTCGCGGATCATGCGTTGTTGCCAATCCTTTATCCCTTAGTTGGCTTCTTTGTGGGGATTGTGGGGGCGGTGCCTTATGTCATGGTGAATGCGTTTCCGCCGGCGATCCGCTTTTCTGGTCTTTCTTTTTCCTACAACCTGTCGTATGCGATCTTTGGTGGATTAACCCCGATGGTGGTGGCGCTTTGGCTAAAAAATGAGCCGATGGCGCCTTGTTATTATGTCATGGCGTTATGCGGCGTCGGCGTGCTGGTCGGGGGCTGGCTGCTATCGCAGGAGCGGCAGGAGTTAACGGCGGTTCCAGAAATCAACTGATGTGAATGTCAGGCCAGATTGTTACAGTCTGGCCTGATGACAATGCAATTCACGACCAACTTCAAGCACACTCAAATAACCGTTGGGAAAAGCAGCGCCACTGTCGATCCAGATACAATTACCTTTACGAAATGGCGTGGGGCGGATAGGTGTGTGCCCCATGATACACCAGTCTAAGCCATTGATTTGAAATGCACCCGAGAGAAAATTCGTTTTAGTGGCTAACGAGATCCGTTCCCGGGACCAGGTCAGTTTTTCGATTAAGGTTTCACGTTCCTGTGCGTGGTAGGTATCTAATGCCGTTAACAGTTCTTGCCAATCATTAAACACGGGATCGGCATGGCAGATCCCGATGTGCAGCTGTTCTGCGGTAAATAAATCGATGACGAGTGGCAGCTGTTCTATTTTGGGTAGCCAATATTCGCGTACCTGTTGCTGTGCTTCTAGGGACAACTCATGAAACCAGTTACCCCCATTACCAAGCCAGCAATACATGCCCAACGATTGGTTATGTAAAGCGGCACTGCACATCTGTTCATGGTTACCTTGAACAGCGTAGATGCCTGGTTGATCCAGCAATGCCAGACAGCCAAGACTATCCGGACCGCGATCGGTTAAATCGCCCAACAGCACACAGACATCACCGTTTTCTGCAGAGAAATGCACCTGCTGTAGGATCGCTTGCAGCGGCGACAGGCAGCCGTGTAAATCACCTGCGACGAAAGTTCTGCCCCGAACCTGTAGTGTCTGATATGAAGGCATGATGGTACTCCAGAGACGATGCTCTATACCCTTCGTACTTGAAGTTGCCGCGTCGTTGACGGCGTTCTCTCACCCCAAGCGTAGTTGATTTTTGCTGTTTTATCGTTCGTTTGGCGTAAAAAACCTGTTGTATCGCCACGGCGTCTTTCTCTGGCGCTATGGTAAAATAGCCACTAGCCCGTATTTTGGAATTCTTTATGTCAACCAGTACAGAATTGTGCCCCTGTGGGAGTAAAAAGTTATTTACTCAGTGTTGTCTGCCATTACTGCTAGGCGAAAAAACGGCACAAACACCGGAACAACTCATGCGTTCGCGCTTTACCGCGTTTTATCGTGCTGATGCTTGGGGTTATGTGTTACGGACCTGGCATCCGGAACATTGTCCGGCAGTGAGCGAAGCCGAATTGGCGACAGAAAGCCATTCCGCAAAATGGGAAAAGCTGGAGATCCGTGATGCGAAAATGGAGGGGGATCAAGGCGAGGTGACCTTCTGTGCCTGGTATCGCGATCAGAGCGGGTTGCATCCCCACCTTGAACGTTCGCAGTTTGTACGTTGGCAAGGCGAGTGGGTGTATACCGTGGGTGAGTTTTTGCCTTACGCTCGCGCGGCAAAAATCAAACCGAATGACTCGTGTCCGTGTGGCAGTGGCAAAAAATATAAACGCTGCTGCGGCTGAAAGCTCAACACCGCGAATATTCAGGTTCCTTCAAAAGATTACCGTTATGATGTGCGCCAACACAGGTCGCGATGTGGATAGTGTGGAGTAACAATGATCCTGCTGATCGATAACTGTCATTGTGGTGTTATTTAGTCCGATATCGTATTAATGTTTCGTAAGATATTAAAAATAAAGAAAAATGATGTCCGGCCTTGTCCGATGTAGAGTGTTGAAATCTGATTGTTTTGCGGGTATCGTTGCGGGTATCAATAAGAGGGTACCCGCAGACATGCCTTTATCAGATGCTAAAATTCGTAATATAAAGCCCACAGATAAACCACAAAAATTAGCTGATGGTGGTGGGCTGTATCTTGAAGTTCGACCCTCCTCAGCAAAGCTTTGGCGTTACCGATATCGTATTGCGGGTAAAGAAAACATATTTTCTATCGGTGAGTATCCAACTATTGGGCTTGCTGATGCTCGTGAGCAGCACCGAAAAGCCAGAAGTTTGGTTGAACAAGGCATACATCCGGCTCATCACCGACAGGCCGAACGATTGGCAACTTATGCCGCGAATGAAAATACTTTTGAAGCTGTTGCTCGTGAATGGATTTCAAAGAAAGGAATAAATTGGAGTCCATATTACAGAAGCCAGATTGAAAACTTTCTGATGGCTGATATGTTTCCTCATGTGGGTAAGCTCCCTATCCGTAATGTCACTGCGGCCCATTTACTTAAAATTCTTCAACGTGTAGAGGAGCGGGGTGCTCATTCTGTTGCTTTACTATTACGACAGTGGTCTTCTGCAATATTTCGCTATGCAGTTGCAACTCTTCGAGCAGACACTGATCCGGCTGCAGCTTTAATTGGTGCAATCCATCGGCCGAAGGTTAAACATCATAAACCGTTATCTCGCCAAGATATTACCGACTTAGCCAAGGGACTTAATGAGTTTGGTGGGTATCGGACAACAGTCATTGCTATTCGTTTGATGTTATTAACTTTCGTGCGGACTGGTGAGCTTCGTAAAGCGGAATGGCCGGAATTCGATCTGGAAAGAGCGGAATGGAGAATCCCCAAGGAAAGGATGAAGATGGATGAGTTGCATATCGTTCCTTTATCTCGTCAAGCCGTTGAACTGATTCGTGAACTGCAGATTTATACTAGTGGTCGACGCTGGTTGTTTCCAAATTATCGAAACCCTCAAATGTGTATGTGTTCTACGACAATAAATAGGGCACTTGAGCGAATGGGGCTTAATGGCAAGGATAGTATTGGTTTTTCTGCGCATGGTTTTCGTGCGACAGCATCAACCTTTCTTAATGAGTCAGGCTATCGATCTGATGTAATTGAGCGTCAGTTAGCACATGCTGAACGGAATAAGGTTCGAGCCAGTTACAATCAGGCTGAGTACATGGAAGAGCGTCGCACCATGATGCAAGAGTGGGCTGATATGGTCGATACGATGATGTTAACTTGAGGTTATATATAAATTTTTCGTGGTAATTTTTTACTGCGTATCACAGGTTTTCTATTTTTAATATACAGCATGAAATGATATCGTACAGAATGATTTTATTGTAGTCGATAGCCCAACAGTGTCTGGAATATTGGGCTTAATTTCGTATACATTATATTTTTATCGAAAGTGTTTTCACATAAGTATGTGTTGAATTCAATTTCAATTATCTAAGCCATACTTCTGTAATTTTTCACTCCCTAGATTAATTAGTCTTTCTATTAACTCCTCGTTAGATAGGTTGAAATTATTTTTTAATTTGTCGAATTTTGATTTGGTTTCTTCTGATACTGGGATATTTAAATGAATTTTGTTGTTGTTTGAAATTCTATATTTGGCTTTTGATGCGCTGGTTTTTAATTCGCTGATTATGCTATTTTTTATGGCGTCATTGGTCATTAAGTCAAAAAATGTAATAATATTTTCATTGAGAGTCATGTTATCTTGCTTGAAATCGCCTGATGTAACCCAAGTTGGATGCGTGTTGTTATAATACTTGGATTTGATGTGATTCCATATCCATATTAATACTTGCTCTCTATCGTCATTGCTCAGTTTTTTATCTCTATTAATAAAGCGATCGATCCACTCAATGATTCGTGAATCATGTTTTGTTTTTTCCCAATGTTCATATAGCTCATTTAAATATTCTTCTTTTCTTTCTTTTGTTGTAATCAATAAATCAAAGAATTTCTTTATTTCCCCTATTTTGTCTTGAATGCTTGAGGGGTTTTTTTCTAACAGAAAACAGTTATATATATTTTCAGTTCTTGCATTGTTATGAAGGTTGCTTGAGTCAATATGGGGGAAGTGGATGGTTGAATCACTACTTTTGTATTCAGCTAAGCGAATAATAGACCAGATTAGATTTACCAATCTATGGTTTTTCTGTGTTAGACAATTGTAAATATCATCGCTCATAGATGTTTGGTTGAATATGTTTATAAAAAAAATCTTGGATTCCTTCTGTAGTTGAACATTATTTAATCCATATAATTCATTTGTATTAATGTTTATTTCTATATTATTGTAGTAGAGGTATATTTCTCCGGATCTTGTTTTTTCTTCATCCTTGATGTATTGAATCCAATCCAAACATGCTTCTGTTAATAAACCCAGCATTTCCTCAATAGATGTTTTGTTTTTTTGTTTTTTTATGGTGATGGTGTTTTTATCGCTAATAACATTTATGTATCTATTATATTTTACTTCATTTTCCAATATGGTTATAAACCTGCATTTATCTAATTCAAAAAAATTAAAAAGAACAGTAATCTTTCTTTTGTCTTTGACTGCATTCCATATAAGTTCAGTTTTTAGCGCTTCAATTCCACCCCTAGTGAACCCTGTGCCTTCCATAAACAGATCCTATGTTATCAATTGGATATTAACTATAGACTATGTATATCTCATAGCGAAAATATGAACACATTAAGGTGATTTTATGATGTTTATATTGTGACATTATGCACATCTTAACTTTTGATATTTTTGTTTATGGCGAAATTTTCTTTGCCGGAAACCATGAAATCTACAAGATCAACAGCCATTCGAATGACTAACGACTTGGTTCGGTAGTACTTCATAGTCTTATGCATTAAGCGGTAGAGTCAGCATTCTTATCCAATGATGTTAAGTCCAATATCACTATGTTTTTTTTAACAGCGCTCCACATCTGATGAACAAACGCATGCTGAAACTCAAAAACATGCAATCTTTGAACATCAGTAGAGGGTCTGTGTATGTCATTGGAAAAAACTAAATATGTCTCAATGAAAGCACTTGTAGAAATGCTCAATATTTCAAAGTCTACATTTTACGATTGGCAGAATAAGAAGTCACCTCGCTACGACCCTTCCTTTCCAAAGAGAATAAGGGTAGGTGATTCATGTGTTCGGTATTCAGTTTCGGAAATAGAAGAATGGATTGAAAGCAAACGAGAAATTTAATTTTCCATTTGATTTAATTCTCCATAACTTATTTCCGTTTCTTATCGTCACATCAATGCATCTGCAATGGGTAAGCTAGTAGCTATAATGCCAGTTATCATTTATTTGATTTTAGCTGGTTGTGGTTAATATTGGTTTTTATGTTATTACAATTACAACTAGCCATCACTACACGCTATCTTATCTCTGATAATGATTAATCACTCATAACTACCATTTCAATTAAATAAAATCACATTGATATGTTTGGCTAATAGAGTGCTTTGGTTTTTATAGTGGTGTCTGGTTCTTATAAACGTATTTAAAATTCATACTTACAGATGTGTTGCTGTGACGTCTATGTTTCATGTCGCAGAGGTTTTTATGTGTGATAATAAATTATTGATTAAGGCTTTAGATTTGCCAGAAAAACTGAACTCGGTTGGCTATCCATATCTGGGAATGACTATGCAAACGAATAGCCGTAAATGGGATTCCTATTTGGGTTCATACCCTATATTCGATTTATTAGAAGAGGTGGCGAATCAAATTAAAATGAATCAAATTACAGATGCACAGCATCCAACTATCCAATTACTTGTTGATCTAATGATGTGTGATTTTCTAGTGTGGGAATTAGCCAGCGGTGTGTTTAATTTCGCACCAAGACAAGCATTATTGCACGCGTTGAATGAATTTTTAGATAAATTTAGATTGATATCAAATAGTGATAAATTTAAGAAGCGACTTCTTAACCTGAAAAGAGTTGAATCACGTAATAAAGACAGTATGCGGGAGTATATTGATCAGCTTTTTAATTGCTATAGCCGATTATTAGTTATTCGGGTGGATTTTCATTATCGTGAGAGTATTGCTAGTACGGTTACATTAGAGCAGTCAATACAGGATAGGGAGCTGTTTCTCTGTGAAGTGAAAAAGGACTTCGGTGATTTAATCGGACTTTGTTGGAAATTAGAACATGGGCGACGAAGGGCTTTCCATTACCATATGGTTTTTTTCTTTAATGGAGCAAATGTTCGACAGGATATTACGATCGGTAAATGTTTGGGGGAACAATGGATTGCTATTACTAATTCGCAAGGGACTTATCATAACTGCAATGCTAACAAAGATCGGTATAAGGAATCTTGCCTTGGCCTTGTCGATTACGACGATGAAGATAAGCGTCATGCAATGAGACATCTGGAATATCTGGTTAAACAAGATGAAGAGGTGATAGCCCTTCAACTAAGAGGTTGCGCCCGGACTTTTGGTCGAATGGAGACACCTCAGCGTACCACTCGGGCTGGACGTCCACGGCGTTATGTGTCCCTGATTTAATCCTTTCTCAGATATATATCACCTCCTTGAATACACAGCAGGTCTGCCAATAGACCGTTCGATTTAAAGGAGAAGAAATATGTCTCATTTAGTAGAGTCAATGGCCTATACAGGCTCCACCCCATGGCATGGTTTAGGCCAACATCTTTCACCGCAGCAACCTATTGCAACTTGGCTGACTGAAGCTGGTATGGATTGGACAATAGAACAAAGCGACGTTCTATTTAATGTCGATAGCAGTGCATTCCATATCCGCCCGTATGCTGATTCCAAAGTCTTGTTTCGTTCTGATTCGCTAGTACCCCTTTCTGTTGTTTCTAATCGCTACAAAGTCGTACAACCGCATGAGGTTTTACATTTCTATAAAGATTTGGTCTCTGCCGGTGGCTTTGAGCTGGAAACAGCAGGTGTGCTGAAAGGCGGTAAGAAACTCTGGGCATTAGCCAAAACCGGTCAGGAAGCGAAGTTAAAGGGAAATGACCGTATTAAGGCTTATCTGTTACTGGCAACCAGTTGTGATGGCACGTTATGTACCACCGCACAATTTACGTCAGTACGGGTGGTTTGTAATAACACGCTACAGATGGCGACTCAACAAAGTACGGGGGCGGTCAAAGTTCCTCACTCGACGAAATTCGATCCGAAACAAGTCAAGGAGGCATTAGGGCTTGGCTTTTCATCTTGGGAGTTGTTCCTGCGTGATCTGAAACAGCTCAGTCAGCGAACTGTCTCCCCGGATGAAGCAGAAAACTACTTCAAAACCGTGCTGGAAGAGCCTGTATCGATCGCCAGTGGATCGTCAAGCTCCAAGGTAATACAACGGCTTGGGGCGCTCTACAATGGCGCAGGGATGGGCTCAGAGCTGCTGGCTGCGTCAGGTACAGCATGGGGGTTGGTCAATGCCATGACCGAATATGTGGATCACCATCGCCGGGCCCGGACTCAGGATAATCGTCTTGATTCAGCGTGGTTTGGTCAGGGGGCGCAACTGAAACAAAAGGCATTAACACAGGCGTTAACCTTACTGCACTAAATAGACCTTTACCCTTTTTGATCCTTATCTCAAGCCCCTGACTGGTTCTGCCGGTCAGGGGCTTTCTTCGTTCAGGAGATGACGAATGAAAACACGTTATAACCAAGCGATCCGCTTAGCCTCTACCACGCAGCTATCCCGTGAGGAATGGTTACAGATCCGTTCAACAGGCATTGGTTCATCCGATGCGGCGGCAGCGATTGGCTTATCGTCGTACAAATGCTCGCTTTCGCTTTGGCTGGAGAAAACAGGACGGCAATTACCGGAAGATTTATCTGAGAAAGAAGCCGTGGTGTGGGGCACTGTCATGGAGCCGGTATTGGCCAAAATGTATGCCGAGCGAACTGGTCGCAAAGTACGGCGGGTCAATGCGGTGCTCCAGCATCCAGAGCATCCGTTTATGTTGGCTAATCTGGATCGGGAAGTGATCACCGACAGTGGTACGGGTGTTTTGGAAATCAAGACGGCGGGTTTCTACAGTGCCCTGCAATGGGAAGACGGTGTGCCGGTGGCGTATCAATGCCAGGTTCTTCACCAGTTAGCGGTGACGGGCCATGCCTGGGCGGATGTCGCGGTATTAATTGCCGGACAGGAGTTTCGCATTTATCGGATCGAACGTGATGACGATAAGATCACCGATCTCATTCAGCGCGAAGCACAGTTCTGGTCATGGGTGACGAATGATCAGCAGCCCGATCCGGATGGTTCTTACGATGCACAACAAGCGTTGTTATCGCTCTTTCCGACAGACAATGGTCAAACGCTGGACTTCTCAGAATCGGGTCCCTTCAATGATCTGTTTGCGGAGTTACTACTCATCAGACACCGCAAAGAAGAGATTGAGCAACAGGAGTCGACACTCAAACACCGTATTCAGGCTGCCTTGGGGTCAGCCACCGCCGCTATTTTTCAACAGGGTAAGGTCAGTTGGCGCAAAGCGAAAGACCGGCTAGTTCCTGATCTCGACCGACTCTCACTGGAGCATCCAGAACTACTGCAGCAATACGCGAAAGCCGTTCCCGGTGCCCGTCGCTTCATCATTCAACCAGCAAGGAGTTCATCATGATCAAAGGACTGGCAATAACGCCGCCTATCATCGGACGGATCTCGATTGGCCGTTTAGTTTGTAAGAACGATAAATGGTTACCGGAGAAGGACGACAGTTTTACGTTAACTACGCAGGTGAAAACCAAAGGCGACTGGCTGTTACATCCACTGCATCAGAAGTTGGCGGAAGTCGCTTCAAATAACAAAATCCGCGCCATTCCGGTACGGATGTTATTCAACGACACCGATTTGAATTTGCGGGCTGAATACAGCGCATTTGACCGCAATACCGGTAGACCGTTATGTGTCGGTGATGGTGAGCGTGCCAGACGTGTTAGTGAACAGGGAGGAATGGAAGAACAGGTTTGTGCGGGACCACAGTTTTGCCCTTTCGCCCGCCAACATAGCTGCAAGCTCTATGGGCGGTTGAATGTGCAGGTCGAGGGGCAATGTGATGAATTGGGGAGTTTTATCTTCCGGACCACCGGGTATAACTCGGTGCGGACATTGGCCGCCCGTTTGCAGTATTTTCAGGCCATCAGTGGCGGTGTTACGCGTTATCTACCGCTGATGCTACGGCTTCGTGCTAAGAGCACCACGCTCTCCTATCAAACACCCGTCTACTACGTTGACTTGACTCTCCGCGAGGGCGCTGAACTCGCTAGCGTTATTGCACTGGCGAAAGCGGCTGCCGAGTCAGATAGTGACGCAGGCATGGCGATGGATGAACTGGAGCAGACCGCGCGAGGGTTACTGCAAAACGGGCAGTTTGAAGATTCGGAGGAAGAAATACCGCTGGTCATGGAAGAGTTTTATCCGGTGGAAACTCACGTGGCGACACAGACGGAACAAGCCTCGCCGCAAACGGTCTCACCAGTTACTGATAACGTTGTCGGACAGAAACGAACGGCCTCTCGACCAACCAAACTCACCGAGAAACTGGGTAGTCGGACTAATTGATCCAATAGTCACAACCCATCGGAGATCTTATCTCTCAATCAGGAGAACGAAGATGCATATCGCCGATCATCTTATTACCACTTATTCAGGACACACTCATCACGGTTTATATGCTGGAGAAGGGAACATCATTCATTTAAATCACTACCACTACGCCGTGATTTCTAATTTGGAGGAATTTTGCCAGCATCACCATTATTTTATTCGCCCTTATCCATTTCGGCCTTATGCCCGCGAAGCGAGTCTGCAACGGGCCTTTGATCTGTTGCAATCCGCTAACCCGACACGATTTGATACCGATGAACAATTGGTTGCCTGGTGTATCAAGGGCGCACCCGTTGAGCAGGAAAAAGTCATTAATTGGAAAACAGAGGTATTAGAGCCGGTATCACGGATCGTTGTTGAAAGTATGGTGAATAGGGCATGGGATAAACTCGTCGAGACTAAAGCCGATAAACTCATTACCTATACCCGTATTGGCACCCAGATCGGAAAACTGATCCGCTATCTGAAATAGAGATCATCCCTCTAACTTTACTTATTATGGGGCGGTTGAAAACCGTCCTACATTAAGTTTTGTAAGAATAATTGCTTTGCCTATGCATGACGCCACACTTTAAATGATGAAATCACTAAAATGCCAGCGAGCACAGGCAACAAGTAATGTGTCGGCAATAGACCGAGTAATTGACCACCTAGGAAAGCACCAACCAAAGAGCCTATAGCCATAATAATAATGAATTTGCTCTGTTGTCTGATGACTGAAAAGCTTTGATCTCGGCTATAACGACTAAAGCCAGTGATCATTGTCGGTAAGCTGACAGCGAGAGATAAACTACCTGCTAATTTGATGTTTGCCCCGAACAATAAAACGATGGTTGGTATTAATAACTCACCGCCTGCAACGCCCATTAATGAAGCAACAACGCCGATAACAACACCCGCCATAGCACCAACGATAGCCAGTGCAACAGCATTGATATGGATCACCTGCGCATTTGCTTCATGACCAAATAAAAGGAGAATGGCGATAGCCACCAATAAACCTGAAATGATCCGATAAAGCGTTTTCGATTTGAGGCGAGTGGCCCAGCCAGCGCCAAACCACGCACCAGCAAGACTGCCAGAAAGCAGAGTAAGAATAATATCCCAACGCTCAAATACGGCAGAGAATGGAACGCTATATGCTCTAAGGGGTAACGCTGCTGCAACCACCACTAAACTCATCGCTTTGTTGAGAATAACAGCTTCAAGTGCACCAAAACCAAATAGCCCAATAAGTAGCGGTAATCGGAACTCTGCGCCACCTAGACCTATGAGACCGCCCAAAGTACCGATGGCGGCACCACAACCAAAAGAGAGAAAACGACGATTAGACTGCATGACATATCCTTATGTATGAAAAGACACAACGCTCATACTTAAGCAAATATATAGCCAAGGTTGTGGCGCAAGAAACAAGCCATGATGCAAAGGGCTATTGCCATCTGTCTAACATCGATATTCGCAATACGCTGAACTATCACGGACATAAACAGAGACGAGAGACTGTTTGTGCTGGTGGAGGCGTTCTTTCACCCAACGTTTTTAGGGAGAGGAGTATGTTGAAAAATATTCTTGCCACGATTGGCTTCTGGGCTGTTGTAAAACAGGGATATGATTTTTACTGCCAATATCATGAGCTGAAGCAGGAAAACGAGACATTGCGGGGGCAGCAAGAGGAGAAATCAACAGACAGGTAGATCAACTGATATGAATGATTGCAGTTGGCAGCATATGTAAAGGGCAAATCAATGCTATTGCTTTGCCCTTTAGTTCTTGGAAAAGAACAGGTGCGGATTCTTTTTTTGTTTGGCATGGTTAATCGTTTTAAACAAACCTGACTCTCATTACATGCCTTTCCATCCAGCAAGTGACACTGGCAGCGGTTTGCGATGGTAAATTCTCTATTGTTCGTGATTATCCGTGCGGGTGTATGGCCGAAAAGAGAGTGTGGAACGCGCGGGGGAGTGTGAATACAACTTGGCGCTCAATAACTGCGAACAGTTTGTAGCGCGCTGCATCATGTGGTTTGGTTACAGCGAGCAAATCAATTCCGTAGTCAGTGCAGCTACCCAGACGAAAACGCTCATGGAAACACAAGGCACTCAAGCGGTTGCTGCTGTTGTACCAACCAGTGCAGCACTGGTTACGGGCACGGTGGCGCTTGCCAGTGGGTTGTCGATTGCATCGGTAACACCGTTAGCGGTGCCCATCGCAGCAGGGGCGATAGTTGGTTATGGCGTGAAGAAGCTGATTGATTGGGTGTGGTGAATCCGTTGATCGACAATCTGATTATTTTCATGAATGGGAGCTGTCGCTCCCTTATTTTTTTGTTTTCTCAAATGACTGACGCGGCACCATTCATTTTTAATGCGCAATCGCATACACATTAAGCGACAAAGGTGCGATTTCGTCCGTCATGTTTAGCCTGATACAGGGCTGCATCTGCTGAGAGTAATAGTGTTTCGGTATCACCGGATAAAATACCGGTCTCCGTGCTGGCAATCCCGAAACTCATCGTAATGGAAAAATTGCCCATGGGGTGCTCAAATTGATGTTTTGAGATGGATTTGCGAATACGCTCCGTCACTAGGAGCGCATGCATTTTGTCTATATCCGTTAAAATGATCAAAAACTCTTCACCACCATAGCGTCCGACGGAATCATAAGCCCGTAATTGAGAGGTGATAATAGAGCAAACCTCCCTTAACACTGTATCTCCGGTCAAATGCCCATAGGTGTCATTAACATTTTTAAAATGATCCAGATCGGCCATGATCACCGAGAGGTGTTGCCCTTTTCGTTCGGCAATGGACAGGGATTGAGTCAGAAATTCCATGATGGCACCACGGTGTAATACGTTCGTGAGTGGATCACGGCATGATTGCTCTTTTAGGCAAGATAATGCATCAGTCAGTTGTTTGTTAAGATCGTAGATGTGTTGATAGAGTCGGCTTTTGGCAACAAGAATTGAGACCTGCCGTGAGATAAAAATAAAGGCTTTTTGATGGACCTCTTTATAGGTGTTTAATTCTTTGCTGGAAAAAAACAGAAAACCAAGTGGCTTATTGTCGGCGATTAACGGGCAAGTAAGACTAGACTGAATGCCCTCTTTAAGTATGTATTGTGTCGATTTAGAATGAGGGTGTTCTGCAAAATATTGCCTCAAATCATTAATGATCCGAGGCTGTTGGCTATTCATGATCAGCTCTAAACTACTGCCTGTTAATGGTGCCGAATAGCCAACAGACAGCTGAACTTCTGTCGGATAGTTTGTTTTAGCCCAGATAGCTTGCAGTTGTTTTAAGTCATCAGTTAGTAGTGCACAGCCAATACGATCATATGGAATGATTCGTTGAAATGAATCGTAGATACGGGACAGCACATCTTCTAGTAAGCTGCCTTTACTGATGTCTGTCGTAATGTCGCAAATAGATGAAAATTGAGAAAATCGGCTATCTAAAATAATGGCTAACTTAGCCAATTCAGATTCAAACTCTGTCAGCTCAGGCACGCTCGCCGAGTCATCCATGTGAATAGATAACTCACCATTTTGGATCTGACGAATAAAATTAAGATAAAACTCCAGTTTCTCTTTGGGTAATAAAATACTTTCCATTATGTATCCCTGTATTGTTCATGGTTCATCGATTGGAAAAACCAATAGCAATCGGCTTTTTGCTTTGAGATCCAAGAAAGGTATTTTGGCACTGTCCATGTGGTCTCAGTGTGATATTAGACCACATGGACAGTTTCATCATGCTTGAGTTTGTTGTCTGAGCTGATCGAGTTTACTGACCACTTGTCCTGAAAGTCGTCTGACTTCATCTAACATTTTTTGGGCTTCTTTTTTTTGGCCATTATCATGTGACTTCACGGCCAGTGCTACTTTGCGATGGAACTCCGCGTGCGGTGCTTCTAATGCTTGCATCTGTGGTTGGTTGCCGTAGCGTTGTGTGCCGACACCGTAATACCAACGACCAAGCATGCAGCTGCGATGGTTTGCAAGCGATGAATGGTGAATGGCGTTCTTATCACCGGCCAAATATTTTTCTAACTTACGAACCCAGTCAAGATGCGCATCTTTAGCTGCAATGAAGTCAAGATCACCGCCATGAAGTTTGAATTGATTTGACGATCTTTGCAGACTAATCGAAAGGGTGGCTAGATATTTACTACTCTGATCGATCTGAGCGGCATCGTCCCGAGCCTGATGTGAAAGATTATTAATATTTTCTATATTTTGACTCATCTCATGAGCAACTGCCGACTGTTCTTCTGCGGCTGTCGCAATCTGGTTGTTTCTATCGCTAAGGCGATTAACTGAATCGACGATCTGCGACAAAGCATCAGCGGTGTGGTCGATACCTTTTACTGCGTTATCTGCCCGTTCCCGGCTTGATTGCATGACATCAACTGCATTGCGAACTTCGCCACGTAGTTGCTCGATCATCGTCCGGATCTCGCCAGTTGCATTTTGGGTTCTGCCCGCAAGGCTGCGAACTTCATCCGCCACAACAGCAAATCCACGACCTTGCTCGCCAGCGCGAGCTGCTTCTATTGCTGCATTCAGCGCTAATAAATTAGTCTGATCTGCAATACTGCTGATGACATCAGTGATGGTATCGATCTGTTGACTATGTTCTGCCACATTCGTTATAACGACTCTGGTACGTTCTACTTCCGCAGCAAGCTGACCGATGGTTTCGCGAGCTTCTTGAACAATCAATTGCCCATTCCGTGATGTTTCCAATGTGGTTTGCGCTTCATGCGCTGCACTTTCCGTGTTGTTGGCTACTTCATTCACCGTGGCACTCATTTCTTGCATTGCAGTGGCAACCTGCGCTGTTTCATCACTTTGTGTCGCCATCGATTGCAGTGTTTGTTCACTGGATGCTGCCATTTGATCCGCAGAAGCTGAAAGTGTTATGCATGATTCTCCAAATCGACCAAAAATAGCGAGTAAACGAGATTGGATCATCCTTGTTGCCAGCATGATGCGTCCAATTTCATCCTGCGCCATATGAGGTAAATCTTCAGTCAGATCACCATTCGAAATAGTAATGAGATGATTAGCCCCACGTATTAGCGGACGAATAACACTCATATTTAAGAAGATGATCACGGCAAAACAGCTTAAAAAATTAATGAGATGGATCGAGCTAAAAAGCAGACTGACGGTTGATTCTGTTTGAGTAAATAATCCAGCCAACTCTTGTAGCATCAGAACAAAAGAAGACAGCAAAGCGATACTACTGATTAGCCAGCTTTTCTTATTTAAAGACCAGTCACGCCAGCTACGAGATTTCGGAATTTGTAAGGAGGGGTTTTGACGCATTTTTGAATAGAGCGCTTCAGCACTAACGATTTGCTCTCGGCTGGGTTTACTTCGAACTGATTGATAGCCGATCGTTTTACCATTTTGAACAATCGGCATGACATAGGCGTTAACCCAATAGTGATCGCCATTTTTACAGCGATTCTTGACCATGCCTTGCCATGTTTGGCCTGATTTTACCGTTTGCCAAAGATCTGCAAATGCAGCGGGAGGCATATCAGGATGACGCACCAAATTGTGGTGGCTACCAATGAGTTCTTCTTCCGTAAAGCCACTAAGCTGAATAAAGTCTCGATTCACAAAGGTGATATCGCCTTGTAAATCTGTCATGGAAATAATGCGAACATCTGCACTAAAATCCTGTTCTTTCTGTGTAACAGGTTGGTTATTCCGCATTAGCAACTCCTTGTTAGCCAATAACGCACCATTCATACAAACGTATTACAGGTTAGCCTATCCTAATTGATAACTTTTCGAGCGTAGCAAAATATTTCAGCAGGATAGCAGTAAGTTTTTGATTTTTTTGAGCTGAATCGAATTCATTTGAAATTTACAAGTACCATTATTTTTTGCACGTGTATTTTTTTGTAAATGGATAGAAAGAACAGCTAAGAATGACTATTTTTAATAAATGTTTTGAATTTTTTGCGAATTGCTGATGGGAATAATGCAGCTTGATATCCACACCATGTTACTGATGAACGTCATTATTGGTTCTCTTTTCACTGGTGCATTGGCTATCACCGTGCGAGATCGATATCTATGCCCTGGCAGTAAACATTGGTTCGGCTCAATGATTTTTATCACATTAGGTTTGTTCTTTCTGTTGATTAGAAACGTCATTCCGATGTGGTTGAGTGTGACCAGCGGGAATGGTTTTGTTGCACTGGGATATGTCTATCTGTGGTTAGGCTTTCGACGCTATACCAACACCTTTACACCTCAAGATTATCGACTGACGTTGATCGCCCCACTTTTATCACTGATGCTCCTGATAATGCTGAAGATTGGTTACGTTCCTGCAATTCGTTCGCAGGTCGTTTCGCTTGTACTGGCTGGTTTGGCTGCGATGTCGATTAAATTGGCATTAACTAACCGAAAGTCAAATGAAACTGGCCGAGTCGTATTCGCCATCGTATTGTTGATTGTTGTCATCAGTTTTTTATTTCGAGCCGTGACCGTGCGGTTGTTACAGGGTAATTCTGGTTTTCTTGAAACCAACCTTAGCAGTATTTTTTTGATGCTGGTGTGTTGTTTCTATTTGATTGGTATTGGTTGCAGCGTCATGTTGATCACATCGCAATGGCTGCAACAAAAACTGTTTTTTAACGCGACATACGATGCGTTAACAGGCATCTACAATCGTTATGCATTAACTGACATCAGTGAAACATTTATACTGACATCGAAGCTGGCATCGAAAACATGGTGTTTGGCCATGATAGACATCGATCATTTTAAGGCCGTCAATGATAATTATGGCCACCCCGTCGGCGATGTCGTGCTAAAGCTCGTAGCAACCAAAATACAGCAGTGTGTCAGGAATAAAGACATCTTAGCCCGTTATGGTGGTGAAGAATTTGTCGTTATTTTGTCGGATTGTTCGCTGGATGATGCAAAAAATTGGGCGGAACGTGTCAGAGGTGTGATATCCAAAAGCCCACTGACGGTGGGAAAACTAAAAATTAACGTTACCGTCAGCATTGGTATTACAGAAACAACACCTGCCGATGAATCTCTTGACGACATGGTCAATAAAGCGGATAGCGCACTTTATAATGCCAAAAACACCGGCAGAAATAAGGTGAGTAGTTACTTAGAGGTTGTGTCACTAAATTCCATTCTGGTTTAGGCTTATTTGATATCAAACACCCCATCTGACGCCGTTTTCGGTAAACTACTGTCAAATCATTCAGGCAGTTAGCAGATCATGGCAAAAGCACCGGCAAAGAAAGCGCAGAAAGGGTTTGAAGAGACCCTGTGGGACACCGCCAATCAATTACGCGGTAGTGTTGAATCATCAGAATACAAACACGTGGTGTTAAGTCTGGTGTTCTTAAAGTTCATCAGCGACAAGTTTGAAGCCCGCCGTGAAGCGCTGATAAAGGAAGGTAAAGAAGCGTTTGTTGATATGGATGTCTTCTATCAGCAAGATAACATCTTCTATCTGCCGGAAGAGACCCGCTGGTCGTTTATTCAGGCGCATGCCAAGCAAGATGACATTGCCGTGCTCATCGACACCGCGCTCTCGACCATTGAAAAGCGTAACCCGTCACTGCAAGGCGCACTGCCTGATAACTACTTCTCGCGCCAAAATTTGGAAGTGAAGAAGCTCGCCTCGCTGATTGATTCCATCGAAAACATCGACACCTTGGCCGATGAATGCCACCTGAGCGAAGACGATCTGGTGGGTCGGGTGTATGAATATTTCTTAGGCAAATTTGCGGCCACCGAAGGCAAAGGTGGTGGCGAGTTTTATACGCCAAAGTGCATCGTGACGCTGCTTTCCGAGATGCTGGAACCTTACCAAGGTAAAATTTACGACCCGTGTTGTGGCTCGGGCGGCATGTTCGTGCAGTCGGTGAAGTTTGTGCAAAGCCATCAGGGTAAGAGTAAAGACATCGCTGTGTTCGGGCAGGAACTCACTGCCACCACCTACAAGCTGGCGAAGATGAACCTCGCGATCCGTGGGCTGTCGGGCAACCTCGGTGAGAAACCAGCCGACACCTTCTTTAACGACCAGCATAAAGATCTGAAAGCCGATTTCATCATGGCGAACCCGCCATTTAACCTGAAAGATTGGCGTAACGAATCGGAGCTGACTGATGACCCGCGCTTTGCGGGCTATCGCACGCCGCCGACGGGTAACGCCAACTATGGTTGGATCTTACACATGCTGTCGAAGCTGTCAGAAACCGGCACCGCAGGCTTTGTGTTGGCGAACGGGTCAATGAGCTCGAACACCAGTGGGGAAGGCGAGATCCGTGCCCAGATGATCGAAAACGACATTGTGGAATGCATGATCGCTTTGCCCGGTCAGTTGTTCTTCACCACGCAAATTCCGGTCTGTTTATGGTTTATCACCAAAAACAAAAAGGCTGATCTGTCGCACGGCTATCGCAACCGCGAAGGCGAAACGCTGTTTATCGATGCGCGTGACATGGGCACCATGATCAGCCGCACCACCAAAGAGCTGACGCTGGAAGACATCGCCAGCATCGCCGACACCTATCACGCATGGCGCAGCACGCCGGAAGAGCTGGCCGATCGCATCACCCGTGGTGAAAGCAAACTCGAAAAATATGACGACATCGCCGGTTTCTGCAAAGTGGCAACCACGGCAGAAATGAAAGTCAACGACTACGTGCTGACACCGGGGCGCTATGTCGGGGCGGCGGATATTGAAGATGATGGCATTGCCTTTGAAACCAAGATGCGCGAACTGTCGCAGACCCTGTTCCAACAGATGAATCAGGCGGAAGCGTTAGATAAAGAGATCCGCCAGAATCTGGAGGCGTTGGGATATGGGGAGTGAAATAAAAGAATCATTACTTTCTGATATCGCGGACATAATTGATTCCCTGCATATAACACCAAAATATTCATTAAATGGATATCCGATGGTTCGTTGTGTTGATTTAAGTTATGGTCCATTGGATCTTTCTAATACTCGTTGCGTTTCTGAGGATGTATACAGAAATTACTCACGTAATTATTCGCCATCTCGAGGGGATATAATCATTACCAGAGTTGGTGCTAATTTTGGTGAGATGGCTTATGTTGAGGAAATAAATTTTTGTTTGGGACAAAATACTGCAGCTATAGTTCCTAAAAAAATTAACCCTCAATACCTATACTACATTCTTAATTCAGCTGAATGTCGTCATCAAATGAATGTGATGGTTGCAGGTGCTGCTCAACCAACATTAAGTTTAAAGTCCATTAAGTCTTTAAAAATACCAAGATTAGACCATCGTACCGAAGCTAAAATTGCTACTGTCATAGGTCATTACAATGACAAAATCGCTCTCAACCGCCAAATCAATCAAACCCTCGAACAGATGGCGCAAACGCTGTTTAAGTCGTGGTTTGTCGATTTTGATCCGGTGATTGATAACGCGCTCGATGCGGGCAACGAGATCCCCGAGCTGTTACAAGCTCGTGCCGAGCTGCGTCAGAAAGTGCGCGCCAGTCAAGACTTTCAGCCGCTGCCAGCCGATGTTCGGGCACTGTTTCCGGCTGAGTTTGAAGAGAGTGAATTGGGCTGGGTGCCGAAGGGGTGGAAAGCATCGAATGTTGGTAATGAATTTGATGTAACTATGGGGCAATCTCCCCCCGGAGATACATATAACGAAAATTCTATCGGTATTCCTTTTTTTCAGGGGAAAACAGATTTTGGTTTTAGATTTCCATCTAACAGAGTTTATTGCACTGATCCAAAACGTTCAGCTAATAAAAATGACACTCTTATCAGTGTAAGAGCACCTGTTGGTGATACCAATTTGGCTGCATCTGATTGTTGTATTGGAAGAGGCATTGCTGCTGTTAGACATAAGTCTGGCAGTGTTTCATTTACCTATTATGCAATTAATAACCTAGCTAAGCATTTTGAGGTGTATGAAGGTGAAGGAACTGTTTTCGGTAGTATTAATCAAAAAGATATGAATTCTTTACCGCAATTGGCTGTACCTAAAGACTGTATTTTCTTTTTCGATAAATATGCTGGTGATTGGGATAAAAAAATTGAGCTGGCTGCTAAAGAGGTTGAGCAATTAACTCAACTCCGAGACACCTTACTACCAAAACTCATTTCCGGTGAATTGCGGTTAGACGAAATTCCCTCCCCTTAATTAAGGGGAGTTTCATAGGGTTTCAGAAAGCCAAGCCGTGCCAGAATGCGCGGAACTGCGATTCTAACTGAGCAATATCCACACCTGAGTTTGTCCTTGCGATGACCGAGATGAATTGATCTTGTTTGGCGGCGTGAATCCGCAGCAAGACATCTTTCGCTGAATCAGACAACATCGCTTTGATATCAAAACCTAATAAAAATGAACAACAAAGGGGGATGTCATAGTCATATTGTTTACTCGGTACATACTCATCCCAGAGCCGGTCTTGGTGGATCGTTTGATAGCGATCGAGGATGGTATAAAAATCAGCCGCATCCTTGTTTCTTTCCTGACCTTTTTCATCCCAAGCGATCAATTTCAACAGTGCAATGCCTGCCAGTGAGGCTACTTTGAATTGTAAATCACCATCTGTTACCCATAACGCCGCGTTATAGGCTTCATCAAAACCAATCACACTCATGGTCACCGCATAGTCCGGCGGCCACTGAATCGCACCATCGTTATCGGCAATATCGCCAAAAGGGATGATATCTAATGGCAACCCTGTCTCTGGCTCAAGAAAGCGGTGTGCATGTGCGGTTTCACGCATCCCTTTTTCGATGAGCGCCTGTCTGACATGAGTGAATTCATCCCACGACCGAATAAAGATCGCTGTATCAATATCACGCGTCGCTCTGCTGGGCGCATAACCAAAGATGCCATGCAGCACGACATCCCGTGCGGTTGCACCAGCAATAAAGTAATCAAGCTGAATACTGTTCGCCGCAGCAACCACGTTGCTTAATGCCTGATGCAGTAACGGATCAAGGGAGTTTTGTAAGGTGTAAGTATTTGTCATTGATCATCTCTGCCAATTCACGATTTCGTCCATCTTTACTCAGTAGCAATTCCGCGACCGTCAGCAGTGCGAATGCGTTTTGTGAGATGTTGAGCTCTTTGCCCCAGAATGCTTTTTTCATCTGCAATTTTGAGTTTTGATTTTTGCTGATGGGGTATTTTTCTGGCCGCAGGTTTTGCGCGAATAACAGCAGCGCTTGCGGGATCAGATACTCCGTTAACTGAGTTGCGGCAACCTCACCAGCCCAGAGATCGCCTTTCGCAAGCGGTACGTTTTCCCAATGTTCAGGCTGCGGGCAAGTAATAGCCGGAATTTTAAGTGCAACTTTTTGCAGATAGCTTATCAGCCACTCGTATTGCAGATTTTGAATATCTAAAAAACGGCGTTCTGTTGATTGCTGCGCGATATGCTTGTTATTGAGCAGAAAAGACATGGTTTTATTCACCATGCCTAATGAGATATCGGCTCGTTCCGCAATCAGGGTATAAGGCGCGTTCAGAAGCGCTGGCTCAGCAAAGAAAGCAAATAAACATTTCACGATGCCGGTTGTCATCGTTGCGATTGTTTTGCTTGGAACCGCCTTCTGCCCTTGGATGAGGATGTAGGTTGAATCATCAACAATTCTGATGTTGCCGGACTCATCAATGTAATTCACATTGAGATCTATGCAAATCTCACGCAGGTATGCACTCAATGCGTTACACACTAAGATGCAACGTTTTTTTAAATCAGTGTGAGTGTAATGAACCAGACTTTCTTTACGGTGTATTTGCTTGAATTCAAGAAAGTAATGCTTCGGTTGCTGATTCAGTAAGATAGTCAATTCACCATCAATAGCTGGATTCTCTGCTTTGTTAAACAGCTTTATGTGCGGTTGCCATTCATTCGGTAAAACCTGAAGAATGTTTTCCAGATTCAGCTCTGTCATTTTCACGTTTCATTGATTTTCATGAATCATGAAAAAAGAATATTCGTGAAATCATCAAGTGTAAAGATGATTTACCTAAATGGACTGAACCCATACCTTTTTGACTCCTTAATCAGTAGACTACTGTTAATTTTGGCAGTCAAAGCGGTCATGGCGGAAGTTCATGGAAGGGTCGATTAAGTTTACCGAAGCAAAACTGGAACAGGCCATTATCGAGCTGCTGGGCGAGCAGGGTTTTACGCATGTGTTAGGTGAAACGCTGGTGCGTAAAAACAACGAGCAAGTGCTGATCACCGATGATTTACGCACCTACCTCGCCAGCCAATATCAGGCTGATGATATTACCAGCAGTGAAATCGACAGCATCATCCGCCAGCTTGCCACGCTTCCCGCCACCGATCTTTACGACAGCAATAAAACCTTCTGCCATTGGCTGGCTAATGGCTTTCTGTTCAAACGCGAAGACCGCAATAAGAAAGATCTCTATATCGAGCTTATTGACACGCAGCATCTGCCCACCGCATTAACGCAACTGTTCACCGCAGAACAACCGCCGTTACAGCAAGTCGCTGAAAATAAAATCACCTATCTGCCTGCCAGAGATAACAACTGCTATAAGGTGGTTAACCAGCTTGAAATCACCGGCAGAGACGAGCAGGTGCGCATTCCCGATGCCATTCTTTACATCAATGGCTTGCCATTGGTGGTGTTTGAATTTAAGAGCGCCATCCGTGAAGAAGAGGCCAACCTAGCCCATGCATGGGCGCAGCTGTGTACCCGCTACCGCCGCGATATTCCGCAACTGTTTGTGTTTAATACGCTGTGCATCATCAGCGATGGTGTGAATAACCGCATGGGCAATCTGTTTGCCTCATACGACTATTTCTATTCATGGCGCAAAGTTAGCGGCAATGAGTCACGTGAACAAAATGGCATTCATTCGCTGCACAGCATGGTGCAGGGGCTGTTCCACCCTGTGCGGCTGCTCGATGTGCTGAAAAACTTTATCTTCTTTCCTGACACATCCAAAAAAGAGATCAAAGTCGGTTGCCGTTATCCGCAATATTACGCTGCTCGTAAGCTCTTTTTCAGCATCAAACAGGCGCGTAAACCATACGGTAACGGCAAAGGTGGCACCTATTTTGGCGCAACGGGTTGCGGTAAAAGTTACACCATGCAGTTTTTAACGCGCTTGTTGATGAAGAGTGTCGATTTTGCCAGCCCGACCATTGTGCTGATCACCGATCGCACCGACCTCGACGATCAGCTCTCGAAACAGTTTTGCAGCGCCACGCGTTTTATCGGTGACGACACCATTGAACCAGTGGAAAGCCGCGCGGATTTACGCACGAAACTGTGCGGGCGTAACAGCGGTGGTGTGTTTCTGACCACCATCCACAAATTCACCGAAGATCTGCAATTGCTCTCTGAGCGCAGCAACATCATCTGCATTTCTGATGAAGCGCACCGCAGTCAGGTTAATCTCGATCAGAAAATCGTGATTGATGAAAAGACCAATTCCATTCGTAAAACCTACGGCTTTGCCAAATATCTGCATGACTCGTTACCCAATGCCACGTTTGTGGGTTTCACCGGCACGCCAATTGATGCCACGCTGGAGGTGTTCGGTGAGGTGATCGACAGTTACACCATGACCGAATCGGTAAACGATGAGATCACGGTGCGGATTGTCTATGAAGGCCGTGCGGCGAAGGTGATCCTCGATAACGGCAAACTGGCGGAAATCGAAAAGTATTACAACGAATGTGCCGATGCCGGTGCCAGCGAATATCAAATCGACGAGAGTAAAAAAGCCTCGGCCAATATGTATTCCATTTTAGGCGACCCCGATCGCCTCGAAGCTCTGGCGAAAGATTTTGCCAACCATTACGAGCAACGGGTGGCCGAAGGTTCCACCGTTAAAGGCAAAGCGATGTTTGTTTGTGCTAGTCGCGATATCGCCTATGCCTTCTATCAGCAGTTAAAAGCGATCCGCCCCGCATGGTTTGAAGTGAAGCAAGCGATTGATGGCGTGCAACTCACCGAAGCTGAAAGCAAAGAGCTGATCCCCTCTGAAATGGTGCGCATGGTGATGACGCGCAGCAAAGATGACGAGACCGAATTTTACGATCTGCTGGGCACGAAAGACGATCGCAAAGAGCTGGATAAACAGTTCAAAAACCCGAAATCGAACTTCAAAATCGCCCTTGTGGTCGATATGTGGCTGACTGGTTTCGACGTGCCAGCGCTCGACACCATTTACATCGATAAGCCGCTGCAAAAGCACAACTTGATCCAGACCATTTCCCGCGTCAACCGCACCTATGAAGGCAAAGACAAAGGCTTGGTGGTCGATTACATCGGTATCAAACGGCAGATGAATCAGGCGCTGGCGATGTATTCCAAAGCCGATGCCACCAACTTTGAAGATATCCGCCAATCGGTCGTCGAGGTGAAAAATCACCTCGATCTGTTGAAGCAGATGTTCCACCCGTTCGATAGTAAAGATTACTTTAGCGGTGAAGCCCGTGCCCAGCTCGATTGTCTTAACCGTGCGGCTGAATTTGTATTACAGAGTAAGAAATTTGAAAACCGTTTTATGGGTTTAGTGAAGCGCATGAAAGCAGCCTATGACATCTGTTGTGGCAGTGAACACTTAGACCAGTTTGAGCGCGACCATATTCATTTCTATCTGGCGGTGCGCTCTATCGTGTTCAAGCTCACCAAAGGTGATGCGCCCGACGTGACACAGATGAACGCCCGTGTGCGAGAGCTTATCGCCGAAGCCCTGAAATCAGATGGGGTCGAGGAGATCTACGCGCTGGGCGATGATCAGGCCGATTCGATCGATATATTCGACGAAGACTATCTGGCGCGGATCAGCAAAATCAAACTGCCGAACACCAAAATTCAGTTACTGCAAAAGCTGTTGGCGAAAGCGATCAGCGACTTTAAAAAAGTGAACCAGATGCAAGGCATCGACTTCTCGAAACGCTTTCAGGCATTGGTAGAGAACTACAACGAACGCAAAGAGAACGATCTGTTTAACGGCGAAGAGTTCACTGTCATTGCCGATGACATGGTTGAGCAGATCTTTGGTATGTTCAATGAACTGAAATCAGAAATGACCTCGTTTGAAGCGATGGGCATTGATATGGAAGAGAAGGCGTTTTACGACATTCTCGCCGCCATGCAGCAGAAATACGATTTCACCTACGACGAAGAGAAGATGCTCGAACTGGCGAAAGAGATGAAAATCATCGTCGATAATCAGGCGCAATACCCTGACTGGAGTCACCGCGACGACATCAAAGCCGCGCTGAAAGTCGAACTAATCTTGTTACTGCACCGCTATGGCTTCCCGCCCGTAGCGAACGATGACGTGTATAAAAACGTGCTGGAACAGGCAGAGAATTTTAAGAAGAATCATTAGAAGTATGTACTGCTAAAAAGAAATATCCTCAAGTTGCCTTGACTTCTCAGAGCTACCTATCAAAATGATAGGTAGCTTTTTTGATCGGCTTAAATATTACTTTGGGATCACGTATGACATCTAAGCCAACTGTTATATCTGAATTTCCCTTAACTGATCACTCAGCAAAACAGATCATCAGGGATTTAGCAGAGAATCACACGGGTAGAATTAAATTTTCAAAGCATATTCGAGAGCGAATGATTGAGCGGCGAGTGACTGATGCTCAGATCCTATCGGTTTTGAAAAGTCATAGCAGTGTCATAACAGAAAGTACCAGCCAGACACCGGCTGGTGATTGGAAGTTAAATATGAAAGGCGTTGCTGCAGGTGATGTGATTGAGGTTGTGATTTGCATTCAATCGTGTGATTACGACCCATCATTGAGACTGATAACGGTCATGATTAAATAAAGAACATAAAACGCTATTGGTTAAGCAACAGTGAGTGAAGGGGACAAACATGAAAAGCTATCACTACAGGGAGTGCGGATTAGACAACGTGTACCTTGTTAATGGCTTTACAGTGGATGAGGAAGACGGTGAAGAATATGTGTCCATTGATGATATTCATGGATTACACCGTTTAATCGCCAAGCAAATCGTTGATAAAACAACGGCCATGACAGGTGCTGAATATCGCTTTCTTCGTATTGAAATGAATTTGTCGCAGAAGACGATAGGTGAGCTGTTTGGTGTCGATGCACAAACAGTAGCCCGGTGGGAAAAAGGCAAAAATGAACTGCCTAAAATGGCTGATGTTTTGATACGCGCTGTATATAACGAGTTTATTGAGAAAGAAAGTAAAGTGCGCTTTCTTGTTGATGCGATCAATGAATCGGAAGCTCAAAACGTTCTTAATATGGAATTTGAGCAGAACGAGTCAGGATGGCATGTTGCAGCCTGATTGTGGGTACAAAAGAGCCAGCACTTACGTGCTGGCTCTTTTTGTCTGTTTGCCCTAAATAATTTTTGCATAAATGAAATAGATGCAGGTGTAGCCAAAAAGCTACACAAAATGAACAATAGTGATTAGTGGGCTTATGATGGTTATGGCATGGGTTATATTGAAAGCTCCATAGTTAAAGGATTATCACTTTCAGAGCCTATAGCCGTATTACTATTTGTAGATGCTATCTGTTTGGTTATCGGGCAAAAGGATAACATAGGGAGCGTTCTACTATTTATCCCCCTACACTTGCCAAAAATACAAATAAGAATTATTTGCAATGTTCTTTATGTACCTAAAGTATTTGTAGTGCTATTGCCTGACTTGATCGCTGATACGGTTTGATACGTGTGGGTTCAAAAAGAAAAAAGGTATTAACAAATGAAGGATAATTCCTTTTAATTCAAATAATTAAAGAATGGCTATTAGCTCATGTCGTAATAATAAACTCAATCATCATCGATAAAGTTTCTGTGTTCCGCAATCAAACTATTCTAAGCAGGCAGTGTCGAATGCCATGTCTTAATCAAGTAAATAGGCATAAATAGCCTAATACTAAATCTATAAAGTAAACTATTAAATAAAAATGAGGGTATCATTGCGGGTATTTATAGGCTGTTTATGTTCTTTATATCAATAAAATCAATTGGTTAACTATGCAATGTTGCTTCTGATCGATAACTATGACTCTTTTACCTACAATCTGGTGCAATATTTTGGGCAACTGGGCGCACAAGTTGAAGTGCGGCGTAATGATACGATTTCGCTGGCAGATATCGCCGCATTATCACCGTCACATCTAGTGATTTCTCCGGGACCATGTACACCCAATGAAGCGGGAATTTCATTAGATGCCATTCGTACCTTTGCTGGCAGAGTGCCGATCCTTGGGGTGTGTTTGGGGCATCAGGCGATTGCACAGGCTTTTGGCAGCAAAGTGATCCGCGCGCGGCAAGTGATGCATGGTAAAACCAGTGTGATTGGGCATGATGGGCGCGGTGTTTTTCATGCATTGAATAATCCACTGACTGTCACCCGTTACCATTCTTTGCTGGTGGAAGAAGCCACCTTACCGGCTGAATTTGAGATCTCGGCCTGGACGTTGCCGACGGATGGTTCAGCCAGAGAGATCATGGGGCTTCGTCATCGCTCGCTGCCACTGGAAGGGGTGCAGTTTCACCCGGAAAGTATTCTCAGCGAGCAGGGGCTTGAATTATTAGCTAATTTCTTACGGCAATAAAGTTTCGCTATTGGGTGTCACCTATTGAGGTGATATATTATGCATTCTAATTGATTAAATTTTCATTTTTCGTTGTGCAGTACTAAGGAGTTAGTATGACAGAACAGACGCAAGTGACGCGTGGTTGGTTTGATGAAGTCATTGTCCCGACTTATTCTCCCGCGGCTTTCGTTCCGGTGCGTGGTCTGGCTTCCCGTTTGTGGGATCAACAGGATCGCGAGTATATCGATCTGGCTGGCGGTATCGCGGTAAACGCGCTGGGTCACTGTCATCCGGCTTTAGTCAAAACCCTGACCGAGCAAGGCCAACGTCTGTGGCATGTCAGTAACTGGATGACCAACGAACCTACCTTACGTCTGGCGCGTAAAATGGTTGATGCAACCTTTGCGGACCGCGTATTTTTCTGTAACTCCGGTGCTGAAGCCAATGAGGCTGCCTTCAAACTGGCGCGCCGTTACAGCAAAGAAAAATTTGGCGAAGAGAAAAGCCAGATCATCGCCTTCCTGCAAGGTTTTCACGGTCGTACCTTCTTTACAGTTAGCGTCGGTGGTCAGTCACATTATTCGGATGGTTTTGGCCCGCGTCCTGGCGCGATCCAGCACATTCCGTATAACGACACTGAAGCACTGAAAGCGCTGATTTCCGATAAAACCTGTGCGGTGGTGATGGAGCCGTTGCAAGGTGAAGGCGGTGTGTTGCCAGCTGATAAAGCATTCGCAAAAACGGTGCGTGAATTGTGTAACCAACATAATGCCCTGCTGATTTTTGATGAAGTACAAACCGGCATGGGTCGTACCGGCAGCTTGTTTGCTTACATGCAATTGGGTGTGGAGCCAGATATTCTGACGACGGCCAAAGCGCTGGGTGGCGGTTTCCCGATTGCGGCGATGCTGACGCGTGACGCGATTGCACAAGTGTTCCAACCGGGTGTACATGGCACCACCTTTGGCGGTAATCCACTGGCTTGTGCGGTGGCGGAAACCGCGTTTGATTTGATCAACGACCCAGCCATGCTGGCGGGCGTCAAAGAGCGTGAAGGTTGGTTCCGTGCGGAATTAGAAAAAATTAATGCCCAATTCCACTGCTTTAGTGAAGTGCGTGGTCAGGGTTTGTTGATCGGTGCGGTATTAACGGAAGCATTCGCCGGTAAAGCCAAAGCGTTTGTCGACGCTGGCATTGAACAAGGTGTGTTAGTGCTGGTAGCGGGTCCGAACGTGGTGCGTTTTGCGCCAGCGCTGAATCTGACTGCAGAAGAGTTTGCCGAAGGTATGCATCGTTTTGCGCTGGCCGTCGCTCGGGTTGTAAACGCCTAGTTGTCGGAAGATGAGAAAACAAAAAAGGCTGCATGAGCAGCCTTTTTTATTGGAAGCAGAAAAACTTAGCGAGTACCGAATACTACGATAGTTTTACCGTGTGCAGTGATCAGTTCCTGATCTTCCAGCATTTTCAGAATACGGCCGACAGTTTCACGGGAACAACCCACGATCTGACCGATTTCCTGACGGGTGATCTTGATCTGCATGCCATCCGGATGTGTCATTGCATCAGGTTGTTTTGCCAGATTCAGCAAAGTCTGAGCGATACGACCAGTTACATCCAGGAAGGCCAGATTGCCGACTTTCTGGCTGGTGCTCTGCAGACGACGAGCCATCTGAGAAGACAAACGCATCAGGATCTCAGGGTTAACCTGGATCAACTGACGGAATTTCTTATAAGAAATTTCTGCGACTTCACAGGAACTTTTAGCTCGGATCCACGCTGAACGGGTTGGATTTTCGCTATCGTCGAACAGACCCAGTTCGCCGATAAAATCGCCCTGATTCAGGTAAGACAAAATCATCTCTTTGCCTTCTTCATCTTTGATCAGCACAGCAACAGAACCTTTGATGATGTAATACAAAGTCTCTGCTTTCTCACCCGCGTGGATCAAAGTGCTCTTTGCCGGATATTTATGAATATGGCAGTGAGATAAAAACCATTCCTGTGTTGGATCGCTTTGCGGTTTGCCGATTACCATTATTTGTCCTCTTGATCGTCATAGCTTTGCAACCGGAGTGCGAAGCATGCTCTTCTATTCTTGCTATTTTTGAGTCAATCGAAACTTCACAACAGGATCTGTGGCGGAAATGACACAAATTCAGTAACGAGTTACGGATCTAGCTGGTAACAGCCGAAACACAAACGTAAGCTCGCAATAACGACTTAGCATAAGGTGCGGAAAAACTAATGACAAGAGATGCTTATGGAAATAAGCCGCTTGTTACAACAGGATTAAAAAAATTTAAAATTCTGTTGCATCCTTGGTTGCCGAAATGGTCTGTTTAGGTGCAATAGTGACCGATTCATGCAATTCGCTGTATAAAATTACCACATCACCCCGTTCCAGCTGTTGACGGACTTGTGCGACTTTTTCTGCCAATGAGAAGCTTTCTTCACCATAATCGGTACCTTCGCGTAATACGAAAGACTCAATCAGGTTATCTAGCGTGGCAGCCGGTAGATCTTGCCAAGGAATGATCATGTTACGTAAACCTCATATCACCCATTGTGGAGTGGGTTCGCTATCGAGTAATTGTCGCAAGATCCCCAGTGCTTTATCCAGTGAAATATTGTCGCCCGGATGACTGATCGACAGCCGTACTGCTTGTGGGGAAGGGAAGTGCCCGGCGGTAAACAGTTCAGCACCGGCGACACCAATACCCAAATGATCGGCACTTTGCACGAATGCCGGGCTGCGCCAGTGTGCGGGTAATGGCAACCAGGCGTGCATGCCGCCCTCCTGATATTGCACCTGATGTGCACCCAAATGGTGGCGTAATAACTCGCCGCGTTGCCGTAGCACTTTACGCTGATTGAGCAACATCTGATCGGCTTGCCCGGATTGTAACCACTGGCAGGTGAGCTCAATCATCAGTGGCGTGATCATCCAGCAGCAACCTCTGACCGCAATCGACATCGCCGAGTGCAGATGCGATGGCACAATCATATAACCGATCCGCAAACCAGCACTGGTGTTTTTGGCAAAACTGCCCAAGTGGATCACGCGCTCCGGCGACAATTCAACCAGCGCGGGTGGCCGCACTTCGGGTAAGGTGCCATGCACGTCATCTTCAATAATGATCAGCTGATAGCGTTCACATAAGGCCAGAATTTCTTGCCGCCGTGCCAGTGACATGATGCTGGTGGTCGGGTTATGAATGGTCGGATTGAGATAGAGCGTGCGATAGCCGCCACTCTGACAGGCTTTTTCCAATGCTTGCGGCAGAATGCCTTCCTCGTCCATCGCCAACCCTTTGAGCTGAATGCGCAATGGATGACATAAGGTGCTGAGGCCCGGGTAGGTTAACCCTTCACACAACACGGTTTCACCTACTGCACCACATGCCATTAAGCTAAGCAGCAGGCCATTTTGCGAACCAAAGCTGAAAAATAGCCGATCGAGTGTGGCGGTAAAACCATATTTGTTCAGCCAGGCACAAACAATTTCCCGCTGTGGTAATTCGCCATTCACTGAACTGTATTCCATCAAAGCATTAACCCGCTCAGGGGTTGCTAAGAGTTGTTCTATGGCATTGCGAAATGCCGGTTCGCGATCTTGCAGGATCGGCAGGTTTTGCCAGAGCTCGATCCGCGATGGATCAGGCTGGCGAATGTGCCAACTGACGGCGGGTTCCAGCGCTTCCTCACGTACATAGGTACCCGCACCCACGCGAGCGGTCAGCCAGCCCTGATGCTCTGCTTCCGCATAAGCCCGCGTAATAGTGCCAACGGTAACACCTAACTTATCGGCCAAAGCGCGATGCGTTGGCAGGCGTTGCCCTGCTTGTAATTCACCTTGTTCCACCGCCTGACCGATGGCTTGCGCCAGCTGACGATAGACCGGACCTTGTCCGGAAAGTTGGGGTGTCCAGATTGTCATGGTGACAATAAACCTGTTGATCCGTTGAATGGCTTCAATATAACGTGAATTACACGATTGATGTAGCCAAAAATCGGTAATTTTCACTAATTGTATCGATACAATTAATTCTAAGGAGCAAACATATGGAACAAGGTTTGTTATTGTCGCTGATTGCTTTTGCCTGGATCACCTGTGTCACGCCGGGACCAAACAACATCATGCTGACCAGCTCCGGTGCCCGATTTGGTTTCTGGCGCTCAATCCAGCATATCGTTGGTATCAGCGGTGGTTTGATTTGCATGCTGATGATGATGGCGCTTGGCGTCGGAGCTCTCTTTCAGCAATGGCCGGTTTTGCAATGGATCTTAAAGATCGGTGGTTCGGGTTATTTGCTCTATTTAGCTTGGCTTATCACCACAGCTGGCACGCCTGATTTGAATGCCAAGCCTAAAGGGCAAGCGGTGAAACCGTGGCGTTTTCATCAAGCGGTGCTGTTTCAGTTTATGAACCCGAAAGCCTGGCTGATGAGCCTGTCTGCGATTGGTAGCTTTACCTTATTGGGCGAGCACTATTGGTCGTCGGTGATTTGGGTGCTGGTGGTGTTTTTTCTGGTGTGTCTTAAAACCAGCTCAATGTGGGCGCTGTTTGGCGTCAAGGTGGGTCAATGGTTAACCACGCCACGCGCTTGGCAATATTGGAATCGCGTCATGGGGTCGCTGACCGCGGCGTGTGTGGTCTTGATTTGGTTTGAATAATTATTTTTGAATTCTTTTGAATAATGAGGAAGGAAAGACAATGAAAACGATTGGTTTGATCGGTGGTATGAGCTGGCAATCTACCGTGCCGTATTATCGGCTGATTAATGAAATAGTCAGCCAAAAATTAGGTGGTTTACATTCAGCTAAGTTGATCCTGTGGAATATGGATTTTGAAGCCATCGCCAGTTTACAGCGACAAGATCGTTGGCTGGAAGCTGGTGAAGTGATGGCTGATGCCGCACTGCGTTTGCAACAAGCGGGTGCCGAATCCATCGTGATCTGTACCAACACCATGCACAAGCTGGTGCCGGATATGCAACCGCATCTGCAGATCCCGATTTTGCACATTGCCGATGCGACGGCGCAGGTTATTCGCCAGGCGGGTTTGCGGAAAGTCGGCTTATTGGGCACCCGTTTTACTATGGAAGACAGTTTTTATGTGTCGCATTTGCGTGAGCATTATGGGCTTGAGGTTATAACGCCAGATGCGGCAGCTCGTCAGTTGGTGCATAACGTCATTTTTAATGAGTTATGTGTCGGTGAAGAAAAAGCGACATCACGGGCACAATACCGCGAAATTATGGCGGCATTAGTCCAGCAAGGTGCGGAAGGCATCATTTTTGGTTGTACGGAAATTGCCATGCTGGTTGATCAAACTGATGCGGCAGTGCCGGTATTTGATACGACAACCTTGCATGCCAGTTACGCCGCTGAATGGGCATTGGCGTAAAACTACTGGGGTTATTTCCCGTCAATGAATAGTGTTTATGCCAAATCCGTGTAGAATTGCGCCGTTTTTAGTCGCAGTGTAGAAAGAAATTGGCATGACAACATCGCTTGATGAACAGGATCGTTATAAAGAGATCCGCCCTTACAATGATAATGAAGTTCCGGCTGCTATTGAGCGTCTGATCAGTGATGAAGAGCTGATCAGCGCTGTATTGCGTTTTCGTTTTCCAAAAGCAGTCAATTATTTTAGTTGGCTGCTGAAACCATTGGTTCGTCGTGCATTACGTAACCGGGTAAAAAATGTCCGCACGGTCGATGACGTACAGCAACAAGTTGCCCATTTTATGGAGCAGATGATTGCTAAGACCACGGATGCGGTGACGTATTCGGGTTTGGAAAATCTGCAGTCTGATAAGGGATATCTGTTTATCTCTAACCACCGTGATATCGCGATGGACCCGGCTTTCGTGAATTGGGGTCTGTATCAGTGCGGTCTGGATACAGCGCGTATTGCGATTGGCGATAACTTGTTACGCAAACCCTGCGCAACGGAATTGATGCGTCTGAACAAAAGTTTCATCGTGAAACGTTCCGCGAAAGGCCCGCGTGAGATGGCGAAAACCTTTAGTGAACTTTCCTCTTATATTGCAGATTCGCTGCAGGAAGGTCACAACATTTGGATCGCCCAGAAAGAAGGTCGCGCAAAAGACGGTGATGATTGCACTGATCCGGCGATCCTGAAAATGTTCCATATGGCCGGTAAGCAGAAAAAGCTGGGTTTTGTGGAATACATGCAACAGCTGAACATCGTACCGGTAGCGATCTCTTACGAGTACGATCCGGGCGATGAAGCCAAAGCGCGTGAACTGTATGAGACGTCAACCAACGGCTCTTATCAGAAGAGCGAGTTTGAAGACATCGAAAGTATCGTGGCGGGCATTATCGGTTATAAAGGCCGTGTGCATGTGAATGTAGGTCAACCATTGACTGACGGCTTTTCCACACCGGAAGAGTTAGCGGCCGTGATTGACCAGGCGATTCATGCGCAATATCGCTTGTTTGCTTCTAATCTGCTGGCTGCAGGTGTTGATGCTTCCGATGTAACGCCAGAACAGCGGACACAGTTTGAACAGCGCATGGCGGCGATGGATCCGAAATGGCGTGAGATTGCGAAAGCAATGTATGCCAAACCGGTCGAAAACCAGCGCGGCTGAGCCAAAATGTAAACAGGCAGGTTATCTAACCTGCCTGTGCTACCCCATCTACGATAGCCATTGCCCCGATTCCTGCTTAACTGCTTTCATAATATCCAGCAACTCCAGCAATTCCGGTTCAAATGCCGTACAAGTTAAACCGGAACGTAATCCTTGTTCCAACTCTGCACAACTGGCTTGCAACTGCGGCACGCCACAATAAGCCGCCCCACCGCGTAACTTATGGATCGCATCCAGTAACTCGGCACATTCATGACCAGCTAATGCGCGTTCAATGAGCGAGATCAGTTCGTCAAAACTGGCGACCAGCATTTGCAGCATCTCTTTCGCCAGCGCGTCTTTGCCTTTGACTTTTTCCAAGGCCATCGGCCAGTCAATAAAAGTGGCGGTAGTCACGGCTGTGGTGTCGCTAAATTGCAGCAACAGGCGCTTGAGCTGAACTTCATCAATTGGCTTAGACAGATATTCATCCATGCCATTGGCCATCAACCGTTCACGTTCGCCCGGCGAGGCATGTGCCGTGACGGCGATGATGGGGGTTTGTTGGTTACAGGTATCCTGATGGATCAGTCGGCAGGCCTGAATACCGTCCATGATCGGCATCTGCACATCCATAAAAATCAGGTCAAAGCGGGTTTTCTCCGCCTGCGCCACCGCCTGATGACCATTTTGGCAGGAATAGACTTCCTGCACTAAGTCATGCAGCAGCGCCACAATCAGTTTCAGGTTTGCCGGATTGTCATCGACCGCGAGCACACGCAGCGGCAATTTTTCTTTTTGCTGTTCCTTCGCCAGAGTCAGCGTTTGCGCTGGCGGCAGCGGTTGCAACAGCGCTTGCAGTAACTTGTTGTGGATCACCGGTTTACTGATGGAGTAAACCTTGTGGTTTTGCATCAGCAGCTCATGCAGCGTCGGGTCGCTGGAATTGAGCAACACCACTAACTTATCTAATTGATAGTTTTGCAGGCAGAGATCGACGGTTTGCTGAATTTTGTCGGTTGGCGTATCCGGCGCAAAACCAACCACCATGGCATAGAAAGTAGCACCGACAAACGGCTGTTCGTCGCTGGCCAATACGGTTTGCATGTTCCACTCATTGAGCAGACTGAGGCAAGACTCGCGGCTCCACGGATCGTTTTCCCACAGCAGTACATTTTTTCCGGCCAATAACAGCTGTTCGCTGGAGATATTGCCCTCTTCTGACACCAGCTCCAGCGGAATATTGATGGTAAATTCCGAACCCTGATTAGGCTCTGAATGCACATGCATGGTGCCGTCCATCTGTTCAATTAATTTTTGACTGATCACCAGCCCTAAGCCGGTGCCACCATAACGGCGGGAGATCGAGTTATCTCCCTGAATGAATGGCTGGAACAGGCGCATCAGCTGATCACCACTCATACCGATGCCGGTGTCGCGAATGCGGATCCGCAACAACACGGTTTGTTGATCGGTGGCAAAGGTGGTGCTGATATGAATGTTGACCATACCCTGTTCGGTAAATTTAATGGCATTACCGACGATGTTAGTGACGATCTGCTGCAAACGCAGCGGATCACCCGCCACCAGATCTGGGATCGGTTGGCTGACCAGCAGTGACAACTCCAGTTGCTTGTCATGCGCCGACGGCGCCAGCAGCGTGACTGTGTCGTTGATCATCTCACGAATGTTGAACGGAATATTTTCCAGCGTCAGCTTACCAGCTTCCAGTTTCGAGAAGTCGAGAATGTCATTGATAATACTGAGCAGGTTTTTAGCGGAATGCTCAATGGTGCTTAAATAGTCGCGCTGATGCAGGCTGAGTTGGGTTTTGAATAGCTGACGAGTAAAGCCAATAACCCCATTGAGTGGTGTGCGTAACTCATGCGACATGTTGGCCAAGAATTCTGATTTGATACGCGCGGCTTCCTGGGCGCGTTTCTTGGCCATATCCAGTTCCACGTTTTGGATCTCGATCTGCTCTAACGTTTCCCGCAGATCGGAGGTGGCTTGATCAATACTCTGTTGCATCTCGTTATGGTATTCGCTGATCGCTTTCGCCATTGCGTTGATACCATTTTTCAGCATATCAAGTTCACCATCCATCTTGCCGCGCACACGTGTATCGAGACGGCCTTCCCGAATGTGATACACCGCACGCACCATGCGGTTGATCGGCTCAATCACTACATGCACCAGATTCAAACCAAAGATCACGCTCAAGACCAAGCCGAGCAATACGATAAAGATCGCGGTCGCGGTATCGCGGTATTGTGCGATCACCGAGCTGTCGGTATTGAGCTGCAACGCCATATAACCGATCACCTCCGGCGTACTGCTTGATTGCAGTGACGTTTCACTCAAGCTGTTTTCCGCCAAAATCGGCGTGCGCAGAATGATATAATCATCCATATGTTCCACGCTGGTCAGCTCAGGGATCGCCTTGCCATCCGGCAAGCGCATTTCCATAAAATCGCGGTGAAAGTTCGAGGTGACAAACAGATTGTTGTCTTTGGTAAAAATGGCGATGGATTTAATCAGTGGCGAGTTGCGACGATGGCTGGTGCTGATCAAACGGCGCAGATCTTCACGACTGGAGCGGGTCAGGCCATATTCACTGGCTATCGCCAGCGGTTCTATCACGCTGGTGCCTTGCTCGATCATGAACTTTTCGATTTGCTGGTGGCGGTGAAAAATAAAATAACCGGCTAAAAGCGTACCGATCAGCAGCGTAGGTATAATAGTGAATGCGAGAACGCGGGCGCGCAGGCCATATTTCGTCATAGTCTGTTTTTGTTGACCCGTACTTGTGGGACAATAAAGTATTCCGGTGCTTTTCCTTCAGCATCATACCTACCTAACGATAAGCCACCAAGAGATATGGTTCAGTTTTTCCAACCCAAGCCAAAAGCATTACCTACCCAAGCGGTAGAGATAACAATCGATAACTTAGATCACCATTTAACCGGTGTGGGTCGTTATCAGGGTAAGGCCTGTTTTGTCGAAGGGGTGCTGCCTGGTGAAAAAGTCAGTGTGCAGATCACCGAACAGAAAAAACAGTATGCACATGCCCGTTTACGTAAGGTGATTGAGCCATCTGCCGATCGCTGTGAACCCTTCTGCCCGGCATTTAAGCAATGCGGTGGTTGCAACGCGCAGATGATGCCGCAAGCACTGCAGTGTCAGGCCAAACAAGAGGGTGTACAGCGGTTATTCCGTCAACTGGCCAAAATTGACCTGCCTGCACCAGCATGGATCGAAAGCAGTGAACAACAAGCCTATCGTCGCGTTTGCCGTTTGGCGGTGAAATACGATAAAAACAAACGTTGTGTGCTGGTCGGTTTTCGCCAAAAACAAAGTCAGGCGCTGGTAGAAATCAGCGGTTGCCCCGTGCTAACTGTCGCATTATCAGCGCTCATCGTGCCATTGCGCACGCTGATCAATGAGCTGAGTTCAGCGCGCGATGTGGGTCATATCGAACTGTATGACACCGAAAGCGGATTGGCGCTGCTGCTGCGGCACAATGGCCGTCCGCCAGCACGCGATAAAGAACTGTTGCTCGCGTTTGCTGCCCAACACCAATGTGCGTTATATCTGCAAACCACCGGTTATCCGGAACCATTAAGCGAAGTGGCGCCGAGCTTTTATGAACTGGATGCGTTGCGCCTTTATTTCCAGCCGGGCGACTTCTTGCAGGTTAATGCGCAGGTCAACCAACGTCTGGTCAACCATGTGCGTGAGTGGTTAGCGCCGACCGCCACTGATCGGGTTTTGGATCTGTTCTGTGGTATCGGTAATTTCACCTTGCCGTTGGCGCGTGATGCCGCATTGGTTACCGGCATCGAAGGTGTCGATGAAATGGTGCAAAGAGCCACGCACAATGCTGAACAGAATCAGCTGGTTAATGCCGAATTTCATCGCGCCGATCTGACAAAAATGGCGGAATATGCCAACGCAGGCTGGCAGCAACAATGTTATGATCTGGTGCTATTGGATCCAGGTCGTGCTGGCGCCGAAGAGGTCATGCCTTGGCTGGCCAACAGTGGCGCCCGTCGGATCGTGTATGTTTCTTGCAACCCGGTCACAGCGGCGCGTGATTGTGCACTGTTACAGCCGGGTTACACCTTGAAGCAGTGGGGGTTATTGAACATGTTCCCGCATACCGGGCATGTTGAATCTCTCTTCTTGTTTGAACGAAAATAATAAGGACGAACGTCTCATGGTTGCGGTTCGTGATACTCACCTGAAAACGGGTTTTGACTTAAACGAGTGGATGACAACGCTGGATCTGCCCGAGGCAGATAAGCAGGCGTTGTTCTCGGTGTTTGAGTATTGTCATAACTTAATTCAGGACGAGAGCGAACAGCAGCGCTTATCCCAACGCAGTGCCGAGATGATCGGTATTTTACTGATGTTACACATGGATATGGAGACGCTGAAAGCAGCGGTGTTATACCCGCTGCTGGAACCTGGTTATCTGACGGTGACCAAGGCAGCAACGGACTATGGCGTAGTCATCAGTAAATTGCTGCAAGGTGTCATCGATATCGATGCGATCCGCTTTCTGCAAAATCTCAATACCGCCAATGTTTCGGATACACAGGTCGATAATGTGCGTCGCATGTTATTGGCGATGGTGGAAGATGTGCGTGCGGTGGTGATTAAACTGGCCGAACGTATCGCCTGTTTGCGCGAAGTGAAAAATGCCACCGAAGAAACCCGCGTTATGGTGGCAAAAGAGATCTCCAATATCTACGCGCCACTGGCGAATCGACTCGGTATTGGTCAGCTGAAGTGGGAATTGGAAGATCTCTCGTTCCGTTATCTGCACCCAGATACCTATAAACAGATCGCGAAATTGCTGGATGAAAAACGACTGGATCGTGAACGTTATATCCAGCAATTTGTTTCGGATACCAAAAACGCACTGCAGGATGCCGGCATCAATGCAGAAGTCTATGGGCGTCCAAAACACATCTACAGCATCTGGCGCAAGATGCAGAAAAAACATCTCGATTTTTCCGATCTTTACGATGTGCGTGCTGTGCGTGTGGTCACCAAACGCCTGCAGGATTGTTATGCCGCACTGGGGATCATCCATACCCTCTGGCATCACATTCCGCGCGAGTTTGACGATTACGTCGCCAACCCGAAACCGAATGGTTATCAGTCAATTCATACTGTGGTATTGGGGCCGGAAGGCAAAACGGTCGAAATCCAGATCCGTACTGAGCAGATGCATCAGGAATCTGAACTGGGTGTCGCAGCGCATTGGAAATATAAAGAAGGCATGCAAGGCGGCAAAGATTCCGCCTATGAAGAGCGTATTGCCTGGCTGCGGAAGTTGCTGGCCTGGCAGGAAGATATGGTTGAATCCGGCTCGCTGGTCGATGAATTGCGCACGCAAGTATTCGAAGAGCGGGTATACGTCTTTACGCCGAAAGGCGATGTGGTCGATTTACCTGCCGGTGCGACACCACTGGATTTTGCCTATCAGGTACACAGCATGATTGGTCACCGTTGTATCGGTGCCAAAATTGATGGCCGCATCGTGCCATTTACCTATCAGCTGCAAACCGGCGATCAGATCGAAGTTATTACGCAAAAAGAGCCAAACCCCAGCCGCGACTGGATGAATCCGAATCTGGCCTTTTTACGTACCAGCCGTGCGCGCGCCAAAGTGGCGTCATGGTTTCGTAAATTGGATCGCGATAAGAATATTCTCGCCGGTAAAGAGTTGCTGGATAAAGAAATCGATCGCCACGGTTTTCATCTCTCCCGTGATGAATTGGCGGCGACCGTCAAAGAGTTCTATACCCGTCTTAGCCTGATGGAGTTTGACGATCTGCTGGCTGGTTTAGGTTCTGGTGAAGTGCGTATTAATCAGTTGATGAACTTCCTGGAGCAGAAACTGAATAAACCGACGGCGGAAGAAGAAGATCGCCGTCTGCGGGAACAGTTAGAAAATAAAACCCAGCACCGGATGAAAAATGTGAAACCGGGTAAGGGGCACATTGTTGTGCAAGGTGTGGGTAATCTGATGACACACGTTGCGCGTTGTTGCCAACCGATCCCGGGCGATAGCATTACCGGTTTTATTACCCAAGGGCGCGGTATTTCCATTCACCGTGAAGATTGCGAACAGTATAAAGAGCTGAGCCGTCGGAACCCTGAGCGGATCATCGATGCGGTTTGGGGTGAGAATTACTCCGGTGGTTATGCGTTGACGGTGCGGATCACGGCCAACGATCGTTCCGGTTTGTTGCGGGATATCACGACCATCATCGCCAATGAAAAGATTAATGTCTTAGGAATGCGCAGCCGTTCCAACGTGAAACAGCAAACGGCTGATATCGATATTGATATGGAAATTTACAATATTGAAACGCTGAACCGGATGTTGGCGAAAATCAACCAGATGAACGATGTAGTCAACGCCAAACGTCTGTAATTAACTTTTTATCCTCTCCGCTGCAGGTTCTCTGCGGCGGTTTTTTCTGTCAAGGTACCCTCATGTCGCACACATACTCGATGCAAGATCTTCTGGCGTTAATGCAGCAATTACGCGATCCGGAAAATGGTTGTCCATGGGACAAAAAACAGACCTTGCAGAGTCTGACGGCCTATACCATTGAAGAAGCCTATGAAGTGGTCGATAGCATTGAACAAAACGATCTCACCGGACTTAAATCTGAGCTGGGTGATCTGCTGTTTCAGGTAGTGTTTTATGCGCAACTGGCGCAAGAACAAGGTCTGTTCAATTTTCAGGATGTGGTGAGCACCATCAGTGAAAAGCTGGTACGTCGCCATCCACATGTCTTTGCAGGTAAAGAGTTTGCCGATAGCGCCGCAGTGAGCGCAAATTGGGAAGCAGAAAAAGCCAAAGAACGGCAGGAAAAAGATGCGCAAGCCACCAGTGTGTTGGATGACATTCCACACAATTTACCGGCATTAATGCGTGCCAATAAGATCCAAAAACGCTGCGCGACGGTTGGTTTTGACTGGCATGAGCTGCCGCCGGTAATTGAAAAAATCCATGAAGAGTTAGATGAGGTCATGGCTGAGATCAACCGTGCTGACTATGATAAAGCGGCGCTGGGCGAAGAGCTGGGGGATTTGCTGTTTGCCAATGTCAACTTGGTTCGTCACCTGGGTTTTGAGCCAGAAAAGATCCTGCGGGCCGGAAACCATAAATTTGAACGGCGTTTTCGTGCGGTGGAACACATTATTCAATCACAGGGCCGTTCAGTAAAAGCCTGTTCTTTGGCTGAATTAGAAGCCGTTTGGCAACAAGTTAAACAATTGAAGTGAAGTTGACGCAACGCAAGACTCCTCTCAATGCAAATGAGTATCCTGTTGCCGTTGTTAGGAGCGGGGGCTTGCGGTATAATTTCATCCCGTCTGTTTCTCCCGCACGCATCTGCGTGATTCCTAAACTTCTTCAGGTTCAGCATGACGACTAAATATATTTTCGTGACAGGCGGGGTGGTTTCATCCTTAGGTAAAGGTATCGCAGCAGCCTCATTGGCAGCGGTCCTCGAAGCGCGTGGTTTAAAAGTAACCATGCTGAAACTCGATCCGTACATCAACGTTGATCCGGGCACCATGAGCCCAATTCAGCATGGTGAAGTATTCGTCACGGAAGATGGCGCTGAAACCGATCTGGACTTAGGTCACTACGAACGTTTCATCCGTACCAAGATGTCCCGTCGCAACAACTTTACCACCGGTCGTGTGTATTCCGACGTGCTGCGTAAAGAGCGTCGTGGTGACTATCTGGGCGCAACTATTCAGGTTATTCCGCATATCACCAATGCGATCAAAGAGCGTGTGATTGCTGGCGCTGCCGGTCATGACGTGGCTATCGTTGAAATCGGCGGTACAGTCGGTGACATCGAATCATTGCCATTCCTGGAAGCCATTCGTCAGTTAGCTGTGGATATCGGCCGTAACAACGCGCTGTTTATGCATCTGACCTTGGTGCCATATCTGGCTGCCGCTGGTGAAGTGAAAACCAAACCGACTCAGCACTCGGTGAAAGAACTGCTGTCGATCGGTATTCAGCCAGACATTCTGATCTGCCGTTCCGACCGAGCGATCCCAGCCAATGAACGTGCGAAAATCGCGCTGTTCTGTAACGTACCAGAGCGTGCAGTTGTTTCGCTGAAAGACGTTGATTCTATTTATAAAATCCCGGCACTGCTGAAATCACAAGGTCTCGACCAACTGGTTGTTGATCGTTTTGGCCTGCAATGTGGTGAAGCGAATCTGTCCGAATGGGAACAGGTTATTTACCAGGAAGCGAATCCAACTGGTGAAGTTACCATTGGTATGGTGGGTAAATACGTTTCTCTGCCAGATGCTTATAAATCAGTCAACGAAGCACTAAAACATGCGGGTCTGAAAAACCGCTTGAGCATCAACATCCGCTACATCGACTCGCAAGATCTGGAAACCCGAGGTCTGGAAGTATTAGAAGATCTGGATGCGATCCTGGTGCCTGGTGGTTTCGGTGAGCGTGGTGTGGAAGGGAAAATTCTGGCGGCACAATATGCACGTGAGAACAAAATTCCTTATTTAGGTATCTGTCTGGGAATGCAAGTTGCGCTGATTGAATTTGCGCGCCATGTTGCCGGTATGGACGGAGCCCATTCTTCCGAATTTAAACGCGACACACCTTATCCGGTCGTTGGTCTGATCACTGAATGGATCGATGAGGAAGGTAAAGTAGAAGTGCGTTCTGAAGGTTCTGATCTGGGTGGCACTATGCGCTTGGGTTCACAACTGTGTCATTTGGTGGAAGGTTCTAAAGTTCGTGCACTGTACGGTAGCGACACCATTCAGGAACGTCACCGTCATCGTTATGAAGTAAATAATACCCTGTTGCCGAAAATTGAAGCGGCAGGTTTGAAAGTGACCGGTTTGTCAGCAGACAAAAAACTGGTGGAAATTGTAGAGAATCCAGATCACCCATGGTTCGTAGCAGTACAGTTCCATCCGGAATTTACTTCTACACCTCGTGACGGACATCCGCTGTTTGAAGGCTTCATTAAAGCCGCGGGTGAATACATGAAACGACACTTAAATTAATCGACAATAACCGTGGTTGTGGCATATTGCGGCAACTGCATTTTATAACTTTGTTTGTTGTTTATTTCTTAAAACGAGGATTGATAATATGTCTAAAATCGTCAAAGTGATTGCTCGCGAAATCATCGACTCACGCGGTAACCCTACTGTTGAAGCTGAAGTGCACCTGGAAGGTGGTTTCTCTGGTATGGCAGCTGCTCCGTCTGGTGCATCTACCGGCTCTCGCGAAGCACTGGAACTGCGTGACGGTGACAAAGCTCGTTTCCTGGGTAAAGGTGTTCTGAAAGCAATTGCTGCTGTAAACGGCCCAATCGCTGCTGCCCTGCTGGGTAAAGACGCTCAGGATCAAGCTACTATCGACCAGATCATGATCGACCTGGATGGTACTGAAAACAAATCTAACTTCGGTGCTAACGCAATCCTGGCTGTGTCTCTGGCGAACGCTAAAGCTGCTGCCGCTGCTAAAGGCCTGCCACTGTACGCTCACATCGCTGAGCTGAACGGTACCCCAGGTGTTTACTCTATGCCTCTGCCAATGATGAACATCATCAACGGTGGCGAGCACGCTGACAACAACGTAGATATCCAAGAATTCATGATCCAGCCAGTTGGCGCTAAGACCCTGAAAGAAGCAGTTCGCATGGGTGCTGAAGTGTTCCACAACCTGGCTAAAGTTCTGAAATCTAAAGGCTACAACACTGCAGTTGGTGATGAAGGCGGTTTCGCTCCTAACCTGAAATCTAACGCTGAAGCACTGGAAGTTATCGCTGAAGCTGTTGCTGCTGCTGGCTATGTGCTGGGTAAAGACATTACTCTGGCGATGGACTGCGCTGCATCTGAATTCTACGATGCTGAGAAGAAAGAATATAACCTGAAAGGCGAAGGTCGTATCTTCACTTCTAACGGTTTCTCTGACTTCCTGGAAGACCTGACTACCAAATTCCCAATCGTTTCTATTGAAGACGGTCTGGACGAATCTGATTGGGAAGGCTTCGCTTACCAAACTCAGAAACTGGGTAAAAAAATCCAGATCGTTGGTGACGACCTGTTCGTAACTAACACCAAGATCCTGAAACGTGGTATCGACAACGGTATCGCTAACTCTATCCTGATCAAATTCAACCAGATCGGTTCTCTGACCGAAACTCTGGCTGCGATCAAAATGGCTAAAGACGCTGGTTACACTGCAGTTATCTCTCACCGTTCAGGTGAAACTGAAGATGCAACTATCGCTGACCTGGCTGTTGGTACCGCTGCTGGCCAGATCAAAACTGGTTCTATGAGCCGTTCTGACCGTGTTGCTAAATACAACCAACTGATTCGTATCGAAGAAGCTCTGGGCGCTAAAGCACCGTTCAACGGTCTGAAAGAAGTGAAAGGTCAGGCTTAATTCCTGTTTTCGCTAAAAAAATGATGAAGCCCCGCCAATTGGCGGGGCTTTCTTTTATGGTGGAATGTGGGAAACTATGTCTCCAGGAGGAGACGACATGCGCCTGTTTACCCTTATCCTGATGGTTGTCTTGGCGTTGGTGCAACGCCAGCTCTGGTTCGGGAAAAACGGACTCGTTGAGTATCGACAAGTCTCAGAAAATTTATTACGCCAGCAGGCTGATAATCAGAAGCTGCAAGAGCGTAATATGTTACTTAAAGAAGAAATTGAAGATCTTAAAAGTGGTCTTGAAGCTATTGAAGAATTAGCTCGAAATGATTTGGGTTTTATTAAACCCGGAGAAACTTTTTACCGGGTACTGCCTCGCGACAGTGCTGGGCAAAACAAGAATAGTTCACTACCGAAGAGTGATTAAGTCATGCAGACATTTACTGCCGTAGTGCCCGCTGCAGGCCGGGGAAGCCGGATGCAAGCTAATAAGCCGAAACAATATTTGCCATTAGGCGATAAGACGATCATCGAACATACGTTAACCCGTTTACTTTCACACCCACAGATTGAAAAGATCGTGGTGGTGATTGCGGACGATGATCATTATTTCCCCGCATTGGCTTTGGCAACGCATCCTAAAATTGAGGTCACCATCGGCGGCCCTGAGCGGGCAATTTCGGTATTAAATGGTTTAGCTTGTGTCGAAACCGATTGGGTGTTGGTGCATGATGCCGCTCGCCCTTGTGTCACTCATGCTGATTTGGATCGCTTACTGGCGGCAGTCGAACGTGGTGAAGATGGTGCGATTCTGGCTGTACCAGTTAAAGACACCATGAAACGTGCTGATCCACAGCAGCATATTGAACAAACCGTTGAACGTGGCCATCTTTGGCATGCATTAACACCGCAGATGTTTCCAACTCAGCAACTGGCCGACGCGATAGATGCGGGTCTTGCTCAGTCTGTGGTGTTGACTGACGATGCGTCAGCCATGGAATTGGCGGGGTTCAAACCACTACTGGTTACGGGGCGTGCTGATAACATCAAAGTGACTCAACCGGAAGATCTGGCATTAGCGGCATTTATTCTGCAGCAACAGGAGTTAGCATGATCCGGATCGGTCACGGTTTTGATGTACATCGTTTTGGTGGTGAAGGACCTTGTATTCTGGGAGGGGTAGCAGTGCCCTATGAACAAGGTTTGATCGCTCATTCGGATGGTGATGTCGTATTACATGCGGTTGCAGATGCGTTATTGGGTGCTATTGCTGCCGGTGATATCGGTCGTCATTTTCCGGATACCGATCCGCAGTTTAAAGGTGTTGATAGTCGTATTTTACTGCGTGATGTGTTCGCGCGGGTCAAAAATAGTGGCTTCCAACTCGGTAATCTCGATGTCACTATCATTGCTCAGGCGCCAAAGATGGCTCCCCATATTCCAGCCATGTGTCTGAATTTGGCGGTTGATCTGGAAAGTGAGCTGTCACAGGTTAATGTTAAAGCGACAACTACCGAGAAATTAGGGTTTACTGGTCGTAAAGAAGGTATTGCTGTCGAAGCTGTCGTTTTACTGGTTGCTGCTGATGAATAATGAATTCGACCTAAATTGGCCATACCGTTTTGGTCAGCCAACACAGTCTGCACTTTTAAAAGCTGAACCAGCGGATTTTCAGGTGTTTGAAGATCTGGGTTTTATGCCGAGTGGACAAGGCGAACATTTGTTTGTCCGTATTCGCAAAACCAGCGAAAACACGGCTTGGGTGGCTAAATTACTGTCTGAACATACTGGTCTACCGCTTTCGTCAGTCAGTTGGGCCGGGCTTAAAGATCGGCATGCAATAACTGAGCAATGGTTTGGATTACATCTACCGGGTAAACCAGATCCTGATCTGCGCGGGTTTGAGTCTGAAAATATTCAGGTTTTGCAGACAATTAGACACGATAAAAAGCTGAGACCGGGTGTATTGCGTGGTAACTTATTCCGCATACATCTGCGAGATATTCAACAAAGCCGTGATCTAGATTTGCGCTTGCAGCAGATCTCGCAATTAGGCGTTCCCAATTATTTTGGTCCGCAGCGATTTGGTCATGATGGTAACAATTTGCAGATTGCTGCCGATATGTTTAATGGCCGTCGTATTCATGATCGGCAAAAACGGGCGATCTATTTATCTGCCGCACGTAGCTATATTTTTAATCGGGTTGTCGCCGCCCGTATCCGAGATAACTGTTTGCAAGAGCCGATGCCGGGCGACTGCCTGATGTTTAATAATTCCGACAGTTGTTTGGTCGTCGATAAAGGTGTGCGTAATAACCAACTTGCTCAGCGTATCGAGTTTGGCGAATTAGTGACTACAGCGCCGTTATGGGGACGCGGTATCAGCCAAGCTGAAGGTGATGCTTTGGCGTGGGAGTCTTCTGTTTTAGCTGAACATGCCGACTGGTTGCAGGCATTGGAAAAGGCCGGCATGCAGCAAGAACGTCGTCGGGCAGTATTACGTACTAATGATTTACGCTGGCGCTGGTTAGATAATGCCTTAGAGCTGCATTTTTCATTATCTTCCGGTAGTTATGCTACCAGTTTGATCCGTGAATTGGTCAATATAAGAGAAAATACGCGCGATGAAAATTCTGGTTAGTAATGATGATGGGGTGAATGCACAAGGCTTGCATTGTTTGAGTGAAGTCTTACGTTCACTGGGGGATGTGGTTGTCGTTGCGCCTGATCGTAATCGTAGTGGTGCCAGTAACTCATTGACGCTGGAAAATCCGATCCGGGTTGAAATACTCGAAGAAGGAAAACGTTATTCTGTGAAAGGTACACCAACCGATTGTGTGCATTTCGCCGTGAATAAATTGCTGGATCCTTGGCCGGATATCGTTGTGTCAGGTATTAACCACGGCGCCAATTTAGGTGATGATGTCATTTATTCCGGTACTGTAGCTGCAGCGACTGAGGGCCGACATATGGGCTTACCGGCGGTTGCAGTATCATTGGTTGGTGAAACACATTTTGCGTCAGCGGCCCATTATGCGTGTCTGTTAGTTTCTCGTTTGCGTACACATCCGCTGCCGTCAGATCAGATCTTGAACGTTAACGTACCCGATCTGCCTCTGGAGCAGATTAAAGGTATCAAAGTCACCCGATTAGGTAATCGTCATCGCGGTGAAAAAATGCTGGTGATGCAAGATCCGCGTGGTAAACCTGTCTACTGGATTGGTCCACCAGGTGAAAAACAAGATGCAGGTGAAGGTACCGATTTCCATGCTATTGAACATGGATTTGTTTCTATTACGCCATTACAAGTTGATATGACGGCGTACGCCAGTGTTGCTGAGCTAGCATCATGGATTGGGGAGTTTAAATAGCGTGCGTGGCACGGTGGCTTATCTTTTAATCAAACAGTTGCAAGAACTCGGCATCCGGGATGAGCGAGTGCTTTCTGCTATGGCTAGTGTGCCGCGCAACTACTTTGTCGATGAAGCCATCTCGCATCAGGCATGGGACAATACTGCCTTACCCATTGGTTTTGGTCAGACCATTTCGCAACCTTATATTGTTGCCCGCATGACTGAACAGCTGATTGAAAATAATCCGCAAAGTGTATTAGAAGTGGGCACCGGTTCTGGTTATCAAACGGCGGTGTTATCGCAACTCATTCCTCATGTTTACAGTGTTGAACGAATTAAAGCATTGCAATACCAGGCTCGTCGTCGGTTACAGCGGCTTGATTTACACAATGTCTCTATGCGGCATGGCGATGGCTGGGCTGGCTGGACAAGTAAAGCGCCATTTGATGCAATTATTGTTACCGCTGCAGCAGAAAAAGTACCGGAAGCATTATTGGCACAACTGGCTGATGGGGGGCGGATGGTGATCCCCGTCGGTGAGTATAAGCAAGAACTGTTGCTGATCGAAAAATATGGGAATAAAACCAGAACGGAAGTGCTTGAAGCTGTTCGCTTTGTGCCTTTGGTTCATGGTGAATTAATGTGACGTTTAATTCAGCTTGGGCATTCATGCGTAACTATAAAACACAACCTATCGTTGTCTGCATTCTGATATTACTGTTTTCTGCAGTATTAACTGCATGTTCATTAAATACCACACCAGCACCGGTACGAGATGCTGGTAGTAAGCATAATGTTAAGCCTTCATACCGTAATAGTGCATCTCCAATTATTAGGAATGATCCATCTCGCGTATTGCCTGTCGGGTCTGCGGGCACCGAGCGTCCTAAATTAGTCCCCGGTACACCCTATACAGTGAAGCTGGGTGATACGTTATATGCCATTGCCTGGATGTATGGTGCAGATGTTCGAATATTGGCAGAACAAAATGGCTTGGATGCGACGCATCATGTGCGAACAGGTCAGGTGATCCATTATGCTCTACCTAATGGTTTATCATCACCGTCTAATGCTGTTGAACCACGAAACTTGCCTGATCATAAAGTTAAAGTCGGCGATAGCCTGTCGGTTCTGGCAGAAAAAAATGGCTTCCGCCTGGCTGAGTTAGGTGCGTTTAACCATATCAAAGCACCTTATGTGATCCATCCTGGGCAGATCATTCACTTCCCAGCACAAACATCTACAGGCATCAGTGCCGATGCAACAAACAGTCCAGCTTTTGGTTCAAAAGACTCCTTTAATACGGAGCGTGCTGTAGATCAGAAATCTGAAAAAAGCAATTCGAAATCGGTTGTTGACAAAAATCAAACAGATTACTCTGATTCTGCGAAACAAGTTAATAACAAGCTGTTAACTTGGCGTTGGCCAGCAAAAGGCACTGTTGTTGGTGGTTTTAGTGCTGGTGAACAGAGTAATAAAGGGATTGATATATCAGGTAAGCGTGGTCAGCCGGTGGTCGCTGCAGCAGGTGGGCGAGTTGTCTATGCGGGGAATGCTCTTCGTGGATATGGAAATCTGATCATTATCAAACATAACGAAGATTATCTTTCAGCGTATGCTCACAATGATGCGTTGCGAGTAACAGAGCAGCAAGTGGTTAAAGCTGGGCAAAAGATAGCCGATATGGGTAGTAGCGAATCATCAGACGTCAGACTGCATTTTGAGATTCGTTACCGCGGGCAATCTGTAAATCCGTTGAGATATTTGCCGAAACGATAGCTCCACATTACATGTCTCATCAGACACTTTGTGGAGCTCAAGGAGGGGGCCATGAGTGTAACTGAACGTGCTGATAGCGACTTAGATCTGTTGGATTTACAAGATCCGGTTGATGACGTAGAAGACATTACTGATGTTGATGTCGACATGGCAGAAATTGAGCCAGTTGATGAATTATTGCTATCTCCCACCATAACCAAAGTCATGGATGCGACTCAGCTTTATCTGGGTGAAATTGGTTTTTCACCGTTGCTGACAGCAGAAGAAGAAGTCTATTTTGCCCGTCGTGCCTTACGCGGTGATGAAGCTGCCCGTAACCGCATGATTGAATCTAATTTACGCCTCGTGGTTAAAATTGCCCGTCGTTACAATAATCGTGGTCTTGCATTATTAGACTTGGTTGAAGAAGGCAATTTAGGTCTTATTCGTGCCGTTGAAAAATTTGATCCGGAACGTGGCTTCCGCTTTTCAACTTATGCGACATGGTGGATCCGTCAAACAGTTGAACGGGCCATTATGAATCAAACACGCACCATTCGCCTACCGATCCATGTAGTTAAAGAGCTGAATGTATATCTGCGTACGGCACGTGAACTGGCTCAGCGTCTGGATCATGAACCTACCGCGGAAGATATTGCCTTTCTGCTGGATAAACCGGTAGAAGAAGTTTCTCGTATGCTGAAACTGAACGAGAAAATTTGCTCTGTCGACACGCCAATTGCCGGCGATGGTGATAAATCACTGATTGATATTCTGACTGATGATCGCATTAATTGCCCTGAAGATCAGACGCAGGATGATGATATGCAGCACAGCATCGTAGTCTGGCTGGAGCAGTTAAATCCGAAACAACGTGAAGTGCTGGCCCGTCGTTTTGGTTTGATGGGTTATGAACCCGCTACCTTGGAAGAAGTGGGTGAAGAAATTGGTTTAACCCGGGAACGGGTTCGCCAGATCCAAGTGGAAGGCTTACGTCGCATGAAAGAGATGCTGACGCAACAAGGTTTATCCGTCGAAACACTATTCCAGTTTGATTAAGTTGTTTTGTCGCAGAATAAAAATCGCCGGACGTTGATGCCGGCGATTTTGTTTTCAGCTAATGAATAGCGTGTTTAGCATTAATGTAGCTTGGCTGACAACGCTTTGAGTTTATACAACCAATCCAGCGCATCTCGTGGTGAGAGCTGGTCTGGATCCAGCATATCTAACGCCTTATACAATTCATTTTCTTCCATGGAAGGCAATGGCATTGCAGCTGATTGAGCGTCACCGTTTTTCACTTCCGGCGCGCTATGATCACGGCTTTCCAACTCATGTAATTTTGCTCTGGCCTGGTTGATCACTGCACGCGGTACACCCGCCAGTGCGGCAACCTGTATGCCATAAGAGCGGTTCACCGCGCCATCTTGCACCGTGTGCATAAACGCCACGGTGTCGCCATGTTCAATCGCATCAAAATGAACGTTAGTAATATTGCTTTGTTGCTCGGGTAACTGCGTTAACTCGAAGTAGTGGGTAGCAAACAAGGTATAGGCATTAATTTTTTTCGCTAACTGCTCGGCACAAGCCCAAGCGAGCGATAGGCCATCATAGGTGCTGGTGCCACGGCCAATTTCATCCATCAAAACCAAACTTTGATGTGTAGCGTTGTGCAGAATATTCGCCGTTTCTGTCATTTCCACCATGAATGTCGAACGACCAGAAGCCAAATCGTCGGATGCACCAATACGGGTAAAAATACGATCAATCGGGCCAATCTGTGCCGAGGCTGCTGGAACGTAAGAACCAATATAGGCCAATAACACAATCAGTGCAGTTTGACGCATATAAGTCGATTTACCGCCCATATTGGGGCCGGTAATGATCAACATTTGGCGCTGATCATGCAGCTGCAGATCATTAGCAATAAACGGAACTTGCAGGCTTTGCTCAACCACGGGATGGCGGCCACCTTTGATGATGACTTTTGCCTCATCAATCAGCTTTGGACGGTGATAATCTAAGGTCTGCGCGCGCTCAGCCAGATTATTCAATACATCTAATTCTGCAATTCCTGCTGCGCTGATTTGTAACTTCGCCAAATGTGGCAGAAGTTGATCCAGAATATCTTCATAGAGTTGTTTTTCTAACGCAAGAGCACGGCTTTGCGCGGTCAGTACCTTTTCTTCGTACTCTTTCAGTTCTGGGATCAGGTAGCGTTCATTATTTTTCAGCGTTTGGCGGCGGATATAATCGCTCGGTACCAGATGCGCATTGGCTTTGGTGACATCAATATAAAAACCATGCACTTTGTTATAGCTGACTTTGAGTGTGTTGATGCCGGTGCGTTGGCGTTCACGTAACTCAAGTTGCTCGAGATAACGGGTGGCACCATTTTCCAAATCACGTAACTCATCCAGTTCGGCGTTATAACCGCTGGCAATGACACCACCATCACGTATCACCACCGGTGGATTTTCAATTACCGCGCGTTCCAGCAGATCCTGCAATTCCGGGAATGTCTGGATGGTTTGCGCGAGTTCCTGCAGCGTTTGACTGTCTTGCAGGATGGTCTGTAATTCCGGCAATTGCTGGAAGGCATTGCGTAAGCGGCTCAAATCGCGAGGTCGCGCTGAGCGTAGTGCCAGACGAGCTAAGATACGCTCGACATCACCGATCTGTTTTAATAGTGGCGTCAGCACCGGCATCATCTGCTGATCCAGCAATTCAGTGATCACGTCCTGACGTTGTAGTAACTGTGTTTTATTGCGCACTGGCTGATGCAACCAGCGTTTCAGCAGGCGACTGCCCATCGGTGTTGCGGTGGCGTCCAGCACTTCGGCTAATGTGTTATCAAGACTACCGGATAAATTACTGGTCAGTTCAAGATTACGACGGGTAGCGGCATCCATTACCACCATCTGTTCGCTCTTTTCCAAGCGAAGGCCATGAATGTGGGGTAGGGCAGTACGTTGGGTATCGCGCACGTATTGCATTAAGGCGCCCGCTGCTTGCAGCGCAATTTTTTGATCTTCTACACCAAAGCCACGCAGATCTTGCGTACCGAATTGCTGACACAGCAGATGGTAAGCGGTACTAAATTCAAACTCCCATGCCGGACGACGACGCATGCCGCGGCGCTGTCCTAGTTGACTAAGCTCTGGGAAGGTTTCGGAATACAGTAATTCTGCCGGGTTGAGCCGTTGTAATTCCGCCGCCAGTGTTTCCTGTTTGGTGAACTGATTGACGATAAAGCGGCCGGAAGCAACATCCATCGCCGCTAAACCATAATACGGGGCGACAAAATCGACTGCGACAATCAGATTATCCTGTCGTTCATTCAGTAATGCTTCGTCGGTCAGGGTGCCTGGCGTGATAATTCGAACTACTTTGCGTTCGACCGGCCCTTTGCTGGTGGCCGGATCACCGATCTGTTCACAAATCGCGGCTGATTCCCCCAGCTGCACTAACCGGCACAGATAACCTTCAATGGCATGGTAAGGCACACCCGCCATTGGAATAGGTTGTCCGGCAGATTGCCCGCGCTTGGTCAGCGAGATATCCAGTAACTCTGATGCCTTACGTGCATCGTCAAAGAATAACTCATAGAAATCCCCCATCCGATAAAACAGCAATACATCAGGATGCTGAGCTTTGAGCCCCAAATATTGTTGCATCATCGGGGTATGGGTGGTCAGTGATTGCGGCGCAGAAGAAGCTGGTAGCATAATGGATTCAGGTTCAGTTGAGAGAGTCAGCATGCAGAAGGATATTATTGAATTAGCTCAGCGGCTTGGACAAGTGCTGCAAGCCAAAAATTGGCTGGCAGCAACGGCGGAATCCTGTACCGGTGGTGGTGTAGCATACGCGATCACGGCTATTTCTGGAAGTTCGGCCTGGTTTGACCGCAGCTTTGTTACTTATACCAATGAAGCGAAACAACAAATGCTCGGGGTTGCAGCCAGCACGCTGGAAAAATACGGTGCGGTCAGTGAAGCGGTGGTGCGCGAAATGACAGCTGGCACGCTGGCACATTCTCAGGCCAATATTGCAGTGGCGATCAGTGGTATCGCCGGGCCAACCGGTGGTTCGGATGAAAAACCGGTTGGCACCGTCTGGATTGCCTGGCAGACCAGCGAAGGGAAGCAGCATGCGCAACATTATTTGTTCCCCGGCGATCGCGAACAAGTCAGATTGCAGGCAATTCGTGAAGCATTATCCGGTTTGTTATCATTCAGTAAATAAAACACTTGATACTGTATGGATAGACAGTATGATGCTGTCTATCAGCTAAGAAGTTCGCTCTGTGGAGAAGAATATGGATCCGAATAAACAAAAAGCACTGGCCGCCGCTCTGGGTCAAATTGAAAAACAATTTGGCAAAGGCTCTATCATGCGACTGGGCGATAACCGCACACTAGATGTTGATACTGTCTCCACAGGTTCGCTGTCACTGGATATCGCCTTGGGTATCGGTGGTTTGCCAATGGGTCGTATTGTTGAAATCTTTGGACCAGAATCCTCCGGTAAAACAACACTGACCTTGGAAGTGATCGCGCAAGCACAGAAGGCCGGTAAAACCTGTGCCTTTATTGACGCTGAACATGCGTTGGATCCAATTTATGCCGGCAAGCTCGGCGTGAACGTTGATGATTTATTGGTGTCTCAGCCGGACACTGGTGAACAGGCCTTAGAGATCTGTGACATGCTGGTTCGTTCCGGCGCCGTCGATGTCATTATCGTCGACTCTGTTGCCGCATTAACGCCAAAAGCAGAAATTGAAGGCGAAATGGGTGATACCCATGTGGGTTTACAAGCACGTCTGATGTCACAGGCGTTGCGTAAACTGACTGGTAACCTGAAAAATGCCAACTGCTTGTGTATCTTCATCAACCAAATTCGTATGAAGATCGGTGTGATGTTCGGTAATCCGGAAACCACCACTGGCGGTAATGCACTGAAATTTTACGCGTCTGTGCGTCTGGATATTCGTCGTACTGGAGCTATTAAAGACGGTGATGAAATCATCGGTAACGAAACGCGCGTTAAAGTGGTGAAGAACAAAGTGGCGGCGCCATTTAAACAAGCTGATTTCCAGATCCTGTATGGCGAAGGCTTCTCAAAAGAGAGTGAGCTGGTTGATCTGGGCGTGAAGTGCAAACTGATTGATAAATCAGGTGCTTGGTATGCTTATAAAGGTGAAAAGATTGGTCAGGGTAAGGCCAATGCCATGAAATACCTGAAAGAGAACCTTGCTGCTGCCGAAGAAATTGAAAAAACGCTGCGTGACTTATTGCTCAATCCAAATAAAGAGCCGGACACTGCGGTTGTGCCAGTCGTCGATGAATTTACCCCGTCAGAAGATGAGCTGGATAGCTTGTCTCTCAGTGATGATATCTAATGTGATAAGGCTGCTTCGGCAGCCTTTTGTTTTTTAGTGTGACCACATGAATTTATCTGCTAATAAGAAAAATGTAACGCCGTTGGCTAAGGCGATGAAGTTGCTGGCCAGACGTGATCACAGCGTCAGAGAGTTACAACAAAAATTAAAGCCTTATTATCCCGCTCACGAAATAGAAAATGTTATTGAACGCTGCCTGCAAGAAAACTGGCTGAATGACACCCGTTTTGCAGAAAGCTATATTCGAAGTCGTAGCTCTGGTGGTTATGGGCCGTTGCGTATTGCACTGGAGTTGCAGCAAAAAGGTGTTGAAAAGGAAGTCATTCGGTTAGCACTCCGCGAGGCGAAGATTGATTGGCAAGCCTTATTACTTCGATTATTAGAGCGACGCCAATCGTTAGCGGATGATGTTACTGCGCGTTATAAACTGCAAAATGCACTGCAACGTAAAGGTTTTCCCTTAGACTTGATTCAACGTTGCCTTCCTGTCACCGAAATCTGATTCTCTCGCTTCAATATTGTCGCCAGCGTTTTACTTTACTGGCGATAACTTTTACAGTATGCCCACCATAAGTCTGTCTGCTTAATTATCAGGATTGAATTAATCAGACAGGATTTAATTGTCCATGATCATTTTTGTAGCAAGCAGGTTTTTTTCATGCAAATGACCACATCAGAGATCCGCACCGCGTTTCTCGAGTATTTTCGTTCTCAGGGACATCAGGTAGTCGATTCCAGCTCTCTGGTGCCACACAACGATCCAACACTGTTATTCACCAATGCGGGGATGAACCAATTCAAAGATGTGTTCCTTGGCGGGGATGTTCGTTCTTACACCCGAGCAACGACTGCCCAGCGTTGTGTTCGCGCTGGTGGTAAACACAACGACCTTGATAACGTTGGTTATACCGCTCGTCACCATACATTTTTTGAGATGCTGGGTAACTTCAGTTTTGGTGATTACTTCAAACAGGATGCGATCCGTTTTGCATGGGATTTCCTGACTAAAGTATTGCAATTACCGCAGGAAAAATTGCTGGTCACTGTGTATGCGACGGATGACGAAGCCTACGGTATCTGGGCTAACGAGATTGGTGTTCCTGCTGAGTGCATTGTACGCATTGGCGATAACAAGGGTGCTCCATATGCTTCAGATAACTTCTGGCAGATGGGTGACACTGGCCCTTGTGGCCCATGTACAGAAATTTTCTATGATCATGGTGCTGATATCTGGGGCGGCCCACCGGGTTCACCGGAAGAAGATGGCGACCGTTTTATCGAAATCTGGAACGTTGTGTTTATGCAGTTCAATCGTCAGGCTGATGGCACGTTAGAGCCACTGCCGAAACCATCTGTTGATACCGGCATGGGGATCGAACGTGTTTCTGCGATCATGCAAGGCGTGCATTCCAACTACGAAATCGACATCTTCAAGACGCTGATTCAAGCCGCCGCGAAGATTGTTGGCGTGACAGATCTGGAAAACAAATCACTGCGCGTTATTGCTGACCATATTCGTTCTTGTTCATTCCTGATCAGCGATGGTGTCATGCCATCGAATGAAGGTCGTGGTTATGTATTGCGCCGCATTATCCGTCGTGCGGTACGTCATGGTCGTCGTCTGGGAGCAAAAGATACTTTCTTCTATCAATTAGTCGCTACTTTGGTTGAATTGATGGGGGACGCGTGTCCTGATTTACGCAGCCAACAACCTGTTGTTGAACGCGTATTGAAGCAAGAAGAAGAGCAATTTGTTCGCACGCTGGATCGTGGTTTGTCACTGCTGGAAGAAGAGTTAGTACGTCTGGGCGATGTGCGTGAAATTCCCGGTAACGTAGTCTTTAAGTTGTATGACACATACGGCTTCCCTGCGGACTTAACTGCTGACGTGGTCCGTGATCGTGGTTATACCATTGATGAAGCTGCCTTCCAGAAAGAGATGGAAAAACAGCGTGAGCGTGCGAAAGAAGCATCCAATTTCGCCGTGGATTACAACAAACAGCTGAAAATTGAACAATCCAGTGATTTCTGTGGTTACGAGCAGACCGTTGATAACGCTGCAATCACAGCAATTTATCTGGCCGATGAATCGGTAGCTACGTTAAAAACCGGCGAACAAGCACTGATTGTTTTAGATCACACGCCATTCTATGCCGAATCTGGCGGTCAAATGGGTGATGCTGGTTTGCTGCGTGCTGGCGATGCATTGTTTGCTGTCACGGATACACAGAAAATAGGCCAGGCGATTGTTCATAAAGGTTTTGTTGAACAAGGTAGCTTTACTGTCGATATGACAGTAGAAGCCGTAGTGGATGCTAAGCGTCGTAATGCGACTGCGTTACATCACTCGGCTACTCATCTGTTACATGCTGCTTTGCGTAATACACTGGGCGAACATGTAACACAGAAAGGCTCACAAGTTGGCCCTGATCGTCTGCGTTTTGACTTCTCGCATTTTGAAGGCATTAATGCGGCGGTATTGCGTCAAATCGAACAGAGCGTAAATGCGGAAATTCGTAAAAACGCTGCTATTGTGACGCAAGTGATGTCGCTGGATGATGCAAAAAATAGCGGTGCGATGGCGCTGTTTGGTGAGAAGTACGGAGATGATGTTCGTGTTGTCAAAATGAACGACTTCTCTACCGAGCTGTGTGGTGGTACGCATGCTGGGCAAACCGGCGATCTTGGCTTCTTCAAAATTATCAGTGAAAGCGGCGTTGCTGCCGGTGTGCGTCGTATTGAAGCAGTAGCTGGTGAAGCGGCGTTAGCACATATTCATCAACTGGGTGAACAGTTGGATGAAGCAGCGTCAATTGTAAAAGCTGATGCATTGTCAGTGGTGAGCAAAATCCGCCAGATGCAAGAGCGTAGCCGTCTGTTGGAGCGCGAAATCGAAACCTTGAAAGCCAAATTGGCGGCACAAGCGGGTAACGATTTACTGTCTCAGATTGTACAGATCAATGGCCAGCAAGTGTTGGTGGCACAACTGGATGGCGTGGATGCAAAATCGCTGCGTACCACATTGGATGATTTGAAAAACCGTCTGCAATCAGCCGTTCTGTTGCTGGCTGCAGTTAATTACGACAAAGTGAGCCTGATTGCCGGTGTCACCGCGGATTTAACGGGCAAAGTTAAAGCCGGTGAACTAGTTAATCTGGTGGCACAGCAAGTGGGTGGTAAAGGTGGTGGCCGTCCTGATATGGCCCAAGCAGGTGGTACTGATGTCGCGGCCTTACCTGCTGCGCTGAAATCAGCACAAGCCTGGCTGGAAGAGCGCCTGTAACTACAAACTGTAACCATATATCGACAAGCGGCGTTCTATGAATGCCGCTTGTTGTTTTTTATACAGAAAAAATTTAAACGGCTCAGGAAAATTTCAACTGGCTGATTTCCTGAACTAGACTTGAAATATGGCGCTTTAAGCCGCACATTAAACAAACTACCGGGGATATCTCCTGGTTGAATCAAAAAAGGAGCTTATGAATGCTGATTCTGACTCGCCGTGTAGGCGAAACCTTGATGATCGGTGATGAAGTCACTGTAACCGTCCTGGGTGTTAAAGGTAATCAGGTTCGGATTGGCGTGAACGCACCGAAAGACGTTTCCGTTCATCGTGAAGAGATTTATATGCGCATTCAGGCTGAAAAAGACAATGACAACGAGCCGCAGTCTTATTGAGCTTGAATTAAAGAATACTCAATAGGGGCGGCCATAAACCGCCTTTGTTGTAGTTGGTTGATGTAAAAAGAGTAAATTTGCTCACTCCCTGTACGGATGAGCACATAGCACGGAAAAATTGTTTGACTTATTTTTCGTGCACAGTAATATCTGCCCCCGCAACGGTGAGGTGGCCGAGTGGCTGAAGGCACTCCCCTGCTAAGGGAGCATGCGGTCAAAAGCTGCATCGAGGGTTCGAATCCCTCCCTCACCGCCATTGCACTGTGCATCCGTAGCTCAGCTGGATAGAGTACTCGGCTACGAACCGAGTGGTCAGAGGTTCGAATCCTCTCGGATGCACCATTTTATTTTTGTGTTGTTATAGTTTACTCATGCATCCGTAGCTCAGCTGGATAGAGTACTCGGCTACGAACCGAGTGGTCAGAGGTTCGAATCCTCTCGGATGCACCATTTTCTTTACCTGTTTTACCTTACTCTTGCATCCGTAGCTCAGCTGGATAGAGTACTCGGCTACGAACCGAGTGGTCAGAGGTTCGAATCCTCTCGGATGCACCATTTTCTTCCCCTGTTTTATCTTTACTCTTGCATCCGTAGCTCAGCTGGATAGAGTACTCGGCTACGAACCGAGTGGTCAGAGGTTCGAATCCTCTCGGATGCACCATTTCCTGTTTTATCTGCTATATCCTTACTTCCTGTTTCCCTGTCGGCTAAAAAGTCCGATAATGTATTTGTTATTTTGCTTGGTATCGAGTTTATGCCCGCCACGTCATCCAATAAAAAAGATCAGAATGTAGAACAACTCAAGTTGCCGCCACACTCTTTCGAAGCGGAGCAATCGGTGCTGGGCGGTCTGTTATTAGATAATCAGGCTTGGGACCGGGTCAGTGAACGGGTGGTTGAACAAGACTTCTATAGTCGACCACATCGTCTGATTTTTCAGTCCATGGCAAGACTGGTAGAAAAAAGCCGTCCGATTGATTTAATCACGCTGCAAGAAGAGCTGGAACAACATGAACAGCTTGATGCAGTTGGTGGTTTCGCTTACCTCGTTGAAATAGCACGTATCACACCGAGTGCAGCCAATATCAGTGCCTATGCGGATATCGTGCGTGAACGCGCGGTAGTGCGGGAAATGATTTCTGTCGCGCACGAGATTGCCGAATCCGGTTATGACACGCAAGGGCGTGATGCTGCTGATTTGCTTGATCTGGCAGAAACCAAAGTATTTAAAATCGCCGAACAGCGTACCAGTAGCTCGGAAGGGCCACAGCCGCTGAAAGTGCTATTGGAAAAAACCGTCGATAAGATCGAGGCGCTGTTTCATAAGCCTCACAACGGTATTACCGGCGTATCCAGCGGTTATTCCGATCTGGATAAGATGACCACCGGCTTTCAACCTTCAGACCTTATTATCGTGGCGGCACGTCCCTCCATGGGCAAAACGACGTTTGCGATGAATCTATGTGAACACGCGGCACTTACCAGCGATAAACCGGTACTAATTTTTTCTCTGGAGATGCCTTCCGAACAGATCATTATGAGAATGCTGGCCTCATTGGGCCGCATTGAACAGGGTCGTGTGCGTACCGGTCAGTTGGATGACGATGATTGGGGGCGTCTCTCGTCGACTATGGGCCTGTTGCTGGAAAAAGGGCAGCTCTATATCGATGACGCATCAGCCTTGACCCCAACGGAGTTACGCTCGCGTGCGCGCCGTGTGGCACGTGAACATGGCGGCTTAAGCATGATCATGATCGATTACTTGCAATTGATGCGCGTGCCATCGCTCAGCGAAAACAGAACGCTGGAGATTGCCGAGATCTCTCGTTCATTAAAGGCCTTAGCGAAAGAGCTGCAAATTCCGGTGATTGCCTTATCTCAGTTAAACCGTAGCCTTGAGCAGCGAGCAGACAAACGCCCGGTAAACTCCGATTTGCGTGAATCAGGTTCTATCGAGCAGGATGCGGACTTGATCATGTTTATTTACCGCGACGAAGTTTATCACGATGACAGTGCAGAAAAGGGCATTGCCGAAATCATCATCGGGAAACAGCGTAATGGCCCAATCGGTAAAGTGCGTCTGACTTTTCAGGGGCAATATTCCCGTTTTGACAATTATGCCGGCCCCGCGTTTAACGACGATTATTAAGGATTATTCATGAAGGGTGCAACGGCGCAGATTGATTCTCAGGCATTACAACACAATCTTGCGGTAGTCCGATCTCAGATCCCGGCGAACACGAAAGTGGTCGCGGTAGTCAAAGCCAATGCTTACGGCCACGGCTTGGTGCCGGTAGCGAAAACATTATCTTCTGCCGACGCTTATGCGGTGGCTCGTTTGGAAGAAGCGCTGATCCTGCGTTCCAGCGGGATCGTGAAACCTATCATCATGCTGGAAGGTTTTTTCAGTGCCGATGATCTGCCTGTGTTGGCTGCAAATAATCTGCAAACCGCGGTGCACACTGAAGAACAATTACAGGCACTGGAGCAAATGACGTTGCCAAACCCGGTGACCGTTTGGGTCAAACTGGATACCGGTATGCATCGATTGGGGGTACGCCCAGAAGAGGTAGATGCATTCTGTGCTCGGTTGGCGAAATGTAAAAATGTCGTACAACCCTTTAATTTTATTACCCATTTCAGCTGTGCAGATGAGTTGGATAATCTGGCCACCGCAAGACAGATTGAGCTGTTTAATCAACTGACCAAGAATTATTCGGGACAACGTTCATTGGCCAGTTCTGCCGGGATCATGGAGTGGCATGACGCACATGCAGATTGGATCCGCCCTGGCATCATGTTATATGGCGCTTCACCGTTTGAAGGTAAAACCGGTATTGACCATGGTTTGCATCCGGTGATGACGGTGAAAACCAATTTGATTGCGGTACGGGTGTTAAAACAAGGCGAACCGGTCGGTTATGGTGCGAAGTGGGTATCGCCGCGGGATACCAAAATTGGCGTGGTGGCTATCGGCTATGGTGATGGTTACCCGCGGATGGCGCCAAGTGGTGTACCAGTGTTGGTGAATGGTCGGATTGTGCCTTTAGTCGGTCGTGTATCGATGGATATGTTGACCGTAGATCTGGGCCCTGATGCGGTTGATCAAGTCGGTGATGATGTCACGCTGTGGGGTGAGGGGCTGGCGGTTGAAACCGTTGCTGAAGCCATAGGAACCATACCCTATGAGCTGATCACCAAGCTGACACCACGTGTGATAATGGAATACAAATGACCCAATAAAAACGCCGAGAAATAAGTCGGCGTTTTTATTGGCATGAAAGCGATATTAAAGTGCTGGCAGGCTCGGTGTTGATTCATCCGTTTTTTCTTCAACCGGATCTTGCTGCCATTTCACTGTGCCCGGTGTCCAGTAGAAGTAAAACCAGGGCTGTTCAGTTTTCCACTGTGGAAAGATGATTTCCAGGCTGTTTTGTTCCTCTTTGTAAATAGAGGTCTCCAGATTAATCTTGGAACAGACCAACATGGCAATGAAGGCTACGAATGCCCAAAAGAACAGTTTTGAAAACATACAACATCCTTTGTCGCTGTCAGCGAAAAATCACTCAAAACAGATCTCAATAGTCGCGTTACCGAATTCACATTCAAATGGCATCAGGATCTTTGGCGCATTACCTTTGTGGCTGATGGTGTGGTTAGCACCAGAAACCACAATTGGTGTAGCCATATCAAAATCATAGCCTTTTTCACCCAGAATACGTTTGGCGCCACCGGTTACCATGTTGGTAATTTCACCCACCATGTCGGTTACTTCTTCATTGATAGTACTCGGTGACTCACCCAGCATTCTGCGCATGACTTCGAGAGCCAAAGCTTTATCAAAAGTAATGGAAAATGAGCCCTTAGTTTGTGGGCCGACCATGCCGATCAGGCCGGAAACGTCACCTCTGGCGACATCATCACTCTTTTTCCGGGGGGCGCCCGGTTTTAGTTCGAGCTGAGCCATAGTGCTCATTACATTCATTAACGATAACAGAAACGGATTAACAAATTCTGCGCGCATCTTATGGATATTCCTCTTACTGACACGTTTCTGTAAAATATATGGATATAACAGAAAAAATAACGTGTTCGATTATTATGTTTTTCGGTGCAATTGCAGTGATGAAGATAGCATCCCTATAGCTAAACTCTAACATACCCGTCGCCAAGCGGTAGTTAGTGACACGATTATTTCTCACAGATGTTAAATTAACGCGGTATTTTTAAGCTTTTTTTGTGGCATGCAGTCGATTGTTGCAATGCCATAAATCTCACGTACCATATTCTGCCTTTTAGCTTACACAGGTTATAGCAGGCATGTTCAGTCCGGCCCCATCGCTTGATAGCGTTTCAGCTTATTCTCTTAATCGTTTTTCTATCGCGCCCATGCTGGACTGGACTGATCGACATTGCCGTTATTTCCACCGTTTATTGACTAAAAATACCTTACTCTATACCGAGATGGTCACCACAGGGGCGATCCTGTTTGGTAACGGTGAGTATCTGCAATATAGCCCGGAAGAACATCCGTTGTCGTTACAACTGGGTGGTTCTGAACCTACCGATTTAGCGCGTTGTGCCAAAATTGCGGAAGCGCGCGGTTATGAAGAAATAAATCTGAATGTGGGCTGCCCATCGGACCGCGTGCAAAATGGTCGCTTTGGCGCTTGTCTGATGGCCTCTGCGCAACTGGTCGCTGATTGTGTCGCCGCGATGCGGGCGGAAGTCAGCATTCCAGTGACGGTGAAAACCCGTATTGGTATTGATGATTTCGATTCCTATGAATTTCTGTGCAATTTTATTGAGACAGTGCAAGTCTCGGGTTGTGATACCTTTGTTGTGCATGCACGTAAAGCTTGGCTGAGTGGCTTAAGTCCGAAAGAAAACCGTGAAATTCCACCGCTGGATTACGAGCGTGTGTATCAGCTGAAGCGTGATTATCCGCATCTGACGATTGCCATTAATGGTGGTGTCACTGATTTACTGCAAGCTAAACAGCATCTGCAATATGTTGATGGTGTGATGGTAGGACGTGAAGCGTATCAAAACCCTTATATGCTGGCGCAGGTGGATGCTGAATTATTTGCTGATCATCATCCGGTGCTTTCCCGCTATGACGTGGTCATGCAGATGTTGCCGTATATCGAAGCTCATTTAAGCAGTGGTGCTGGCACGTTGTCGCACATCACCCGACATATGTTGGGCTTGTTCCAGGGGGTGCCGGGAGCTCGCGCCTGGCGTCGTCATCTCAGCGAAAATGCGCCACGTAAAGGTGCCGATACGTCGGTGGTGCTGGCTGCCTTAAAACATGTGCAGGAATGTGATCTTTCTGACTAAATAATAACCATAATCATCTATAGTCAAGAGACCTGTCTATCCGGAGGTCTCATGGTGTCATATTCATTGGCAGAAGAATTTCCCGATCTGAGTGATCGTTTTACACGATTAAGTCATGCAGATCCTGAATTTGCAGCACAGCTGGCTTCATTTTATGCGGTAGATGCGCAGATCATGACGCTGAGCGGCGGTGATGCTTCGGGTGTTTTGACGGACTTAACCACACAACGATTACGTCTGAAAGAGTCACTATACCGACAGTTATTGAATAAATGATCACATTATCAATATGTGATCTTTATCCCTCTTTATGTATGTCTCACTGGAATCCAGAATGAAAACGATCTGACACTGCAATTCAGAATTGATTGTTAGATTTATTTATCTGGGGCAAACATGAACTTGCGTGGTGTGGTTTTTGATTTTAATGGCGTATTGCTGTGGGATACGCATTTGCATGAACAAGCATGGCAGCTGTTTTCTGAACGACTGCGTGGCAAAGCATTCACACATGAAGAAATGGATCTGCATGTTCATGGCCGGAATAATCGCCATACTCTAACTTATCTCTCGGGTCATGAATTAACGCCAATTGAACTCAACTCGTTGATAGAACAGAAAGAACATACCTATCATGAGCTGGCCATTGCCGCTGGTGCTGAATATTGTTTTTCACCGGGTGCCGTTGCGCTGTTAGAGCAACTGCAACAGCGTCAGATCCCGTTCACTATCGCTACCGCTTCTCCAAAATTAAACGTCGATTTTTATTATCAGCAGCTGGATTTAGCGCGGTGGTTTGATCCGGCTAAACTGGTTTTTGATGACGGTTCACGCCCAGGAAAACCAGATCCGGCGTTATTTTTGGCCGCGGCGGCGCAAATTAATGTGCCATTTACGGAATGTTTACTAATTGAAGATTCAGTATCTGGTTTGGAAGCGGCAAGGCGAGGTGGTGCCGGTTACATTGTGGCGCTTGGCCCGAAAGAAAAACACACGTCATTAAGTTCAGTAGTAGGTGTGCATCAGGTGATTGCACAGTTGGATGAGTTAGATGTTGTGGCTCTGTTTGGTTAAGAGACTAAGCAGGCCAGATGACTGACCTGCGGTTTAATTGGATTATAAGTAACGAGCGCGCTTACGGTTTTGCTGCCAGAGTGCGATGATAAGCCCCGCAATACAAAAGCCAATCAGCGGCAGCGAGCCCCAACGGGTATAAGGAGTAACGCCAGTGGTGGGTGCCACATCAGCACGCAACACTTTCTGTTCAAACTGTGGCAGCATGCCAATCGTTTTGCCCTGATGATCAAACACCACGGTGACGCCGCTATTGGTAGCGCGGACGACCGGTTTACCAAACTCTATCGCACGCATGCGCGCGATTTCCATGTGTTGCCACGGGCCGCCCGAGGTGCCAAACCAGCTGTCATTCGACACGTTGACAATAAATTGCGTGTCTTCATGAATATTCTGGCGTAACTCATCGGAGTACTCCATTTCATAACAGATGGAGGTCGCAAACTTATAGCCACCGGCTAACAGGTTGTCCTGTACTGCATCACCGCGAGAAAATGAGGACATTGGCAGATCAAAAAATGGCGCGATAGGGCGTAGTAAATTGCCAAATGGTACAAACTCACCGATCGGTAACAGATGGTGTTTATACCAGCGGTTACCTTGACCATATTGATAACTGAGCTTGCCTTCCTTATCCATCAGGCCCGTTGCTACCACACCGTTATAATAGCGATCCTGCGACTGATCATAATATTGGATGCCAGTAATAAAACCGGCTTTCTGACTGCGCATGGCATCATCCATGTTGGTCATGAATTCACGCATGTCATTTTCCAGCGCCGGAACGGCGGATTCCGGCCAGATAATGATATCGGCACCTTTGCTTTCGCGGGTCAAGTCAATATAGCGAAGCAGGGTTGGCTTGATGAAATTAGGGTCCCATTTCGATGATTGTGGAATGTTGCCTTGTGCCAGCGCGAAATTCACGGGCTTGCCGGGTTGCGTCCAGACTTTTTGTTGTAAGCCATAACCGGTGACAAACAGTAATGGCGGCAGCAGTAGCCATAAAATCCGGCGTTGTTGCCAGCACAACAAACAGGCTGCTGCACACCACAGCACTGCTAGTGTGACGCTTTGCACACCAAACAAGGGGGCAAACCCTGTTAGCCAGTTGTCGACCTGAGAATAACCCAGCCACATCCACGGGAAACCGGTCATCACGTGACCCATCGCCCAGTCACTGATCAACCACAATGCCGGAAATGCCAATAACAGACGGGTAGCTCCCGCTTTTGGAAAGAAGCGGTTGAGCAGTGCCGCAGCAAGAGCAGGGTATAAAGAAAGATAAGCACAGAGCATGGCGACCAGCACAAACGCAACGGGCAGGGATATTCCCCCAAATTGCGTCATGCTGACGTGGATCCACCAAAGGCTGGGCAGATTCATCGCCATCGCAAACAACCAGGTCAGGCGGAATGCCCGGCCAGCGGTTTGCTGATGTAGTGAGGCCAATAAGCCCAACATGGCCACAAATGCCAATGGCCACCAATTCAATGGTGCAAAGGCGGCGCCACAGAGCAAACCAGACAGCAACGCGCCCCAGAGAGCGCGTTGCGACGAAGGGCGATTAAACCCGTCAGAATTATTCCACTTCATTATGAGATCGCTGTTCAGGAATGGTCACTTGTAATTGGATCAGGCGGCGACGATCAACCTGTAGGATCTTGAAGACAAACCCTGACAGCTCGATGCTATCACCTCGTTTTGGCAGGTGGCCAAAGCCGTGCATGACGATGCCACCAATGGTGTCGACGTCATCGTCGCTAAAATGGCTGCCAAAGTGCTCGTTGAATTCTTCGATTGGCGTTAACGCATTGAGTGTAAAACGACGTTCATCCAGCGCGCGGATCGAGGGTTGATCGGTCGATAGTTCATCGTATTCGTCTTCAATCTCACCCACGATCAATTCCAGAATATCTTCTATCGTCACCAGACCGGAGACACTACCGAATTCATCAACGACGATCGCCATATGATAGCGTTGTTGCTGAAACTCTTTTAACAGTCGATCGACGCGTTTACTTTCCGGCACCACCACCGCAGGGCGTAGGGTTTTTTCGAAATCAAACGGTTCCGCCGTTAAGCCAAAGCCATACGGCAGTAGGTCTTTCGCTAGCAGAATGCCATCGACATGATCTTTATCGTCGCTGATCACCGGAAAACGGGAATGCGCAGAGCGGATGATCATCGGTAAAAAGGCGGATACCGGCTGATCGCGGCGGATAGTGATCATTTGCGTGCGGGGGATCATGATATCGCGCACACGCAGTTCGGATACTTCCAGCACGCCTTCGATCATCTCTTTGGTATCTTCATCGATGACGTCGCGCTCTTCCGCATCCTGTATTACTTCAACCAGATCATTACGATCTTTCGGCTCACCCTGAAACAGATGGCTTAAGCGTTCCAGCCATTTTTTTCGCGGTGAACCGTGACTACTGTGAGGGTGCTCATCACTCATGATGTCATAAATCCTTAAATTTCATCATCTTTATAAGGGGCAGGATAATTCAGCGCTTGCATGAATTCTTTTTCCAGCGCTTCCATCTCTTCGGCTTCAGCATCTTCTATATGGTCATAACCGAGTAAATGCAAGCTGCCGTGGATCACCATGTGCGCCCAGTGCGATTCCAGCGTTTTTTGTTGCTCGCTGGCTTCCTGTTCTACCACTTGTCGGCAAATGATTAAATCACCTAACAGGGGGAAATCTTCCACACCCGGCGGGCATTCGAAGGGAAACGATAACACATTGGTCGGTTTATCTTTGCCACGGTAGGTGAGGTTCAGATCATTGCTTTCGGCTTCATCGACAATGCGGATCGTCACTTCCGCTTCCTGCTGAAACGGTAAGATGGCAGTATCCAGCCACTGCTGAAATTGCGCTTCTGCTGGCAAGCCGCTGCTGTCAGCACAAGCTAACTGCAGATCAAGCGTGATGCTCATGACGATGATTCCTCGTGTGGCGCTGCTTTACCTTCCGCGACTATCTTTTCCGCGATTATTTTTTGTTGCTCAAATTTTTCGTAAGCCTGCACGATGCGTGCGACAACTGGATGACGAACCACATCTGTAGCTTGGAAAAAGTTAAATGACAGCCCATCGACACCATTTAACACTTCGATCGAGTGCCGCAGGCCCGATTTAACGTTGCGCGGCAAGTCGATCTGGGTAATGTCACCCGTGATCACGGCGCGCGAGTTAAAGCCGATACGGGTCAGGAACATCTTCATCTGTTCTACTGTGGTGTTTTGTCCTTCATCCAGAATGATAAAGGCATCATTCAGCGTACGACCACGCATATAAGCGAGCGGCGCAATCTCAATGATGTTGCGTTCGATCAGTTTCTCAACTCGCTCGAACCCCAACATCTCAAACAGCGCATCGTAAAGCGGACGCAAATACGGGTCGACCTTCTGACTCAAATCGCCGGGCAGGAAACCCAGTTTTTCACCGGCTTCGACCGCTGGGCGGGTGAGCAGAATACGGCGCACTTCCTGACGTTCTAACGCATCGACGGCGGCAGCCACGGCTAAATACGTTTTACCGGTGCCCGCAGGGCCAATACCAAAGGTAATGTCATGCGCGACAATGTTATTGACGTATTGCGCCTGATTCGGTGAGCGTGGTTTCACCATGCCACGTTTGGTTTTGATGTTTACTTCTTTGCCATACGGAATGGCATTCGGTGTTTCATTGTCGTCACTTTGTTCCAGCATATGACTCTGCTGGATCGCCAGATGCACTTGATCCGGTGTCAGATCGACTACTTTCAGCCCGCGTACCGGCTGTGTTTCCACATACAGTTGTTTCAGCAGATCCGCGACCACTTGCGCGATAGCGCCTTTACCAACAATCTGGAAATGGTTGTTGCGATAGATGATTTCCACACCCATGCGACGTTCAATCTGCTTGATGTTGTCATCAAACGGGCCGCATAAACTGGCCAGTCGTTGGCTATCAGCGGGGTCTAAATGAAGGTCGAGAGTGGCAATGTGTCGGCTCAAGGTATTCCTCGTTATAAAACAGGCCGTCATACGACGGCCAGAAATCAGTAATTATGGGCGGAACTGGGCAACACCCAATTCATCGGCAACCCCATCGGGGCGGCGACTTAAAATCTCCGCTGGCTTGATTTGATGGCGCAGATCCATCTCAGCTTCGGTGCGAACTATCTCACCACGCAGTGAATGCGGACGCGCTTCGGTGATACGCACATCGACAAACTGACCAATCAGACGGGCATCACCTTCAAAATTCACCACGCGGTTATTTTCGGTGCGGCCGCGCAGTTCCATGATGTTCTGGCTGGATGGGCCTTCCACCAGAATGCGCTGAATGGAATCGTGCATCTGGCGGCTGTATAACATCGCCTGATTATTGATAGTTTGCTGCAAGTGATACAGACGCTCTTTTTTTACATCCAGCGGCGTATCGTCAGGCATATCCGCAGCCGGTGTACCCGGGCGTGCGCTGAAGATGAAGCTGTAGCTGGTGTCGAACTGCACTTCTTCAATCAGTTTCATGGTTTTGGCGAAATCGTCATCGGTTTCACCGGGGAAACCTACGATAAAGTCAGAACTGATCAGAATATCCGGGCGCACGGCTTTCAGCTTGCGGATCTTTGATTTGTATTCCAACGCGGTATGCGGGCGTTTCATCATCGACAGGATCTTGTCTGAACCACTTTGTACTGGCAGATGCAGGAAACTCACCAGCTCTGGCGTGTCTTGATAGACTTCAATAATGTCGTCGGTAAATTCAATCGGGTGGCTGGTGGTGTAACGAATACGGTCGATGCCATCAATCGCGGCAACCATACGCAGCAACTGGGCAAAGCTGCAAATAGTGCCATCGTGATTGGCACCCCGATAGGCGTTCACGTTTTGCCCCAACAGATTCACTTCACGCACGCCTTGTTCTGCCAGTTGTGCAATTTCATACAGCACATCATCTAACGGGCGGCTGACTTCCTCACCACGGGTATATGGCACCACGCAGTAAGTACAATATTTAGAACAACCTTCCATGATGGAAACATACGCGGTCGGGCCTTCGGCTCGCGGCTCTGGCAGGTTGTCGAATTTCTCGATCTCCGGGAATGACACGTCGACCTGAGCACCATGACCGGCTTTTACCTGTTTGATCATGTTGGGCAGGCGGTGCAGGGTTTGTGGGCCAAACACCACATCAACATTCGGCGCGCGCGAACGGATCGCTTTGCCTTCTTGCGATGCTACGCAACCGCCGACAGCGATCACCAGCTCAGGATTTTTCTTTTTCAGCTCTTTCCAGCGTCCTAACTGGTGGAACAGTTTTTCTTGCGCTTTTTCGCGAATAGAACAGGTATTCAATACCAGCAGGTCAGCTTCTTCCGGAAGCTCGGTGGTTTCATAACCCAGTGAACTGGTCAACAAATCTACCATTTTGGCCGAGTCATACTCGTTCATCTGGCAGCCCCAGGTTTTGATATGCAGTTTCTTGCTCATGGATTGTTAGCTGACTCACTATTAACAAAGACGCAGTATTCTACTTGGTTAGTCAGGTACTGACTATATTTGCAGCTTTAACCTGACCAGAATTCACATCTTTCCTGTCAATCAAGCATGGGAATCCCTGCTTCGGCTAGTTATCAGCGCGCCGACTTTCCTCTATAATACCCGGTCTTTTGTGGATCAATCGTAGGTTTAGCATTATGCCAATGTATCAGTACGAGTGTACTCATTGTGGTCATCAGCTTGCGAAATTGCAGAAAATGTCTGATGCGCCGCTGGTGGATTGTCCGGCTTGCTCTCAGGCCGCACTGAAAAAACTGCTGTCCGCACCCGGATTTCGCCTGAAAGGCGGTGGCTGGTATGAAACAGATTTCAAAACCGGCACGAAAAAGAATCTGGCAAGTTGCGACTCAGCACAAGGCGGATGCGCGAGCTGTCCGGCTGCTGGCGAATAATTAAATGAATCTCCGGAATGCCGGAGATATAAATTCAGTAAAGGAATAAATCATGCGTAGCATTTACTGTGGTCAGGTGACAAGTAGCCATGTCGATCAGACTGTAACCCTGTGTGGTTGGGTTCATCGCCGTCGCGATTTGGGCGGGCTGATTTTTATCGACATGCGTGACCGCGAAGGCATCATTCAGGTGTTTTTCGACCCAGACCAACCGGAAGCATTCGCACTGGCATCAGAACTGCGTAATGAATTCTGTATTCGTGTCACTGGTACAGTACGCGCGCGCCCGGAAAGCCAGATCAACAAAGATATGGCGACGGGTGAAGTCGAAGTGTTCGCGCATGGTTTAGAGATCATCAACCGCTCCGAAGCGTTACCACTGGATTTCAACCAGACCAACACCGAAGAACAGCGTCTGAAATACCGCTATCTGGATCTGCGTCGCCCGGAAATGGCCGCGTCACTGAAAACGCGTGCGCGCATCACCAGCTTCGTGCGCCGGTATATGGATGAGCAGGGTTTCCTCGATATCGAAACGCCAATGCTGACCAAAGCGACACCGGAAGGTGCGCGTGACTATCTGGTGCCAAGCCGTGTGCATAAAGGCAAATTCTACGCACTGCCACAATCACCACAGCTGTTCAAACAACTGCTGATGATGTCGGGTTTTGATCGCTACTATCAGATCGTGAAATGCTTCCGTGATGAAGATCTGCGTGCCGACCGTCAGCCAGAATTCACTCAGATCGATGTGGAAACTTCCTTCCTGAATGCCGATCAAGTACGTGAACTGATGGAAAATATGATCCGTGGTCTGTGGCAGAACATCATTGGTGTTGATTTGGGCCAGTTCCCCATCATGACCTTTGACGAAGCGATGCGCCGCTACGGTTCTGATAAACCTGATCTGCGTAACCCAATGGAAATGGTCGATGTCGCTGACTTGCTGAAAGAAGTGGCGTTTGCGGTGTTTGCTGGTCCAGCCAATGATCCGAAAGGCCGTGTGGCTGCACTGCGTGTACCGGGCGGTGCGCAGTTGTCACGTAAACAGATCGACGAATACACCCAGTTTGTGGCTATTTATGGCGCGAAAGGTTTGGCATGGATGAAGGTCAATCAGGCTGCTAACGGTCTGGAAGGAGTGCAATCCCCAGTCGCTAAATTCCTGAACGACGAGATCGTGCGTGAAATTCTGAGCCGCACTGGCGCACAAGACGGCGATATCATCTTCTTCGGTGCGGATAGCAAAAAAGTGGTGTGTGACGCCATCGGCGCACTGCGCCTGAAACTGGGTCGCGATCTGGATCTGGTGGAAAACTGCTGGAAACCATTGTGGGTGGTTGATTTCCCAATGTTTGAAGAAGACGGCGAAGGTGGCGTGACTGCTATGCATCACCCATTCACCGCACCGAAAGATTTCACGCCAGCCCAGCTGGAAGCTGACCCATTGGCTGCTTACGCGAACGCCTACGACATGGTGATCAACGGCTACGAAGTAGGTGGTGGTTCAGTGCGTATTCACCGTAATGACATGCAACAGACGGTGTTCCGTGCCATCGGTATCAGTGAGGCTGAACAAAAAGAGAAATTCGGCTTCCTGCTTGATGCACTGAAATTCGGTACGCCACCGCATGCGGGTCTGGCTTTTGGTCTCGATCGTCTGACCATGCTGTTAATTGGCAGCGACAACATTCGTGACGTAATTGCGTTCCCGAAAACCACCGCTGCTGCCTGTTTGATGACGGATGCACCAAGTTTTGCGAACCAGCAACAACTGGGTGAGCTGGCTATTCAAACCACGGTGAAAGCCGCCGAATAAGTTTTTGTTTTTCGGGTAACGCGGCTTTTGTGACGGGAATGCTACTGTCACCACGTTACCCGCTGATTTTAGCTGATAAATTCAGCGTTAATTTTTATCGGGAGAGAGTTATGGCAGGTCACAGTAAGTGGGCCAACATTAAACACCGCAAAGCAGCACAAGATGCGAAACGCGGTAAAATGTTTACTAAAATGATCCGTGAAATTACCACGGCAGCCCGTCTGGGTGGCCCAGATGGCGGTTCTAACCCTCGTTTGCGTGCGGCTGTTGCTGCAGCATTGTCAATCAACATGACTCGCGACACTGTGGATCGTGCGATCAAACGTGGTGCTGGTGGTGATGACGGCGTTGAATTAGAAACTCTGGTGTATGAAGGTTACGGCCCGGCTGGCACTGCGGTGATGGTTGAATGTATGACCGACAACCGCAACCGTACTGTTGCAGGTGTGCGTCATGCCTTCAGTAAGAGCGGCGGTGCGTTGGGTACTGATGGCTCGGTAGCCTATCTGTTTACCAAAAAAGGCATTCTCTCTTTCACCGACGCAGACGAAGATGCCTTGATGGAAGCAGCGTTGGAAGCGGGTGCTGACGACGTTGAAACCAACGATGATGGTTCTATCGACGTTTATACCTCGCCATTTGATTTTGGTACTGTATTGGATGCATTAGAAGCTGCTGGTTTCAAACCAGACAATGCCAATGTCAGTATGATCCCTAGCACCGAAGTAGAACTGACTGCCGATGATGCTCCAAAGCTGTTGCGTTTGATCGACATGCTGGAAGATCTGGACGACGTCCAAGAGGTTTATCACAACGGTACTATTTCTGATGAAGTCGCTGCCACGCTGGAATAATAATCCTGCATTAGTTTGATAAAGGGAGCTTCGGCTCCTTTTTTTATCCACACAGTTTTTGTTATCGCAGTTTTTTCCTGCCGTGTTAGGCTGCGGCTGTTTCTTTCTTCATTTTCATAAGTATTGTTATGACCATTATTCTGGGTATTGATCCGGGGTCGCGTATTACGGGTTATGGCGTGATCCGGCAACAGGCTGGCAAGGTGGAATACCTTGGCTCTGGTTGCATTCGTACCAGTGGCGAACAACTGTCGGGTAAATTGAAACAAATTTACGATGGGATCAGCGAAATCATTCTGCAATTCAAGCCCGATCTGTTTGCTATCGAGCAGGTCTTTATGGCGAAAAACCCTGATTCGGCCTTAAAGCTGGGGCAGGCGAGGGGCAGTGCGATTGTCGCGGCTGTCAATGCGGGTTTACCGGTCGCTGAATATTCTGCTCGTCAGGTAAAACAATCGGTCGTTGGCACTGGTGCTGCCGATAAAGAGCAGGTGCAGCACATGGTCAAGCAGTTACTGAAATTGCCGGCCTGCCCGCAGGCGGATGCGGCGGACGCACTGGCGGTCGCCTTGTGCCATACGCACACCCAACACACATTACTGCGGATGGCGGGTAAAGTGCAGGGCACTGTGCGCGGGCGCCTGCGATAATCCACCGAATAACTGGATGTTCATCCAGTTATTTATTATGCTAGCGCGATAATTATATCGAAGGAGCAAGCGCGTGATCGGCAGACTGCATGGCATCATTATCGAGAAATCCCCACCGGAAATTCTGCTGGATGTTGGCGGCGTGGGTTATGAACTCCAATTGCCGATGACTTGCTTCTATGAGCTACCTGCGATCGGGCAGGAAGCCACCATCATCACCCATTTTGTGGTGCGCGAAGATGCGCAGCTGCTGTATGGTTTTAATACCCGCCAAGAGCGCATGCTGTTTCGTGAATTACTGAAAGCCAATGGCGTCGGTCCGAAACTGGCGCTGGCGATCATGTCCGGCATGTCAGCTACCCAGTTTGTCGCCTGTGTTGAACGCGAAGATGTCTCGTCACTGGTGAAACTACCGGGTGTTGGTAAAAAAACCGCAGAACGTCTGATCGTGGAAATGAAAGATCGTCTCAAGGGGTGGAATGGCCATGATCTGTTTACCCCTTATACCGATGCTGCGCCTACAGACAATGCTACGGCTGCGGCACCAGCTGATACCGTCGAATCGGAAGCTGTCGCTGCCTTGTTGTCTTTGGGTTATAAACCACAGCAGGCTAGTCTGGTAGTGAGTAAAGTAATGAAACCTGAGATGACAGTCGAAAATGTCATTCGTGAAGCACTGCGAGCTATGTTGTAACGGAAGCGATGAGATCATGATTGAAGCCGACCGCCTGATTGCTCCTGATGCAATCACCGAAGATGACCAACTGGATCGTGCGATCCGGCCTAAACTGCTCGCTGATTATCAGGGGCAGGATCAGGTGCGCTCACAGATGGAGATCTTCATCGAAGCTGCTCGTCGTCGTAGCGAGGCGCTCGATCATGTGTTGATCTTTGGCCCGCCAGGGTTAGGCAAAACTACCTTGGCCAATATTATTGCCAATGAAATGGGGGTGAATATCAAAACCACCTCCGGCCCAGTATTAGAGCGAGCCGGCGATCTGGCGGCCTTACTGACTAATCTTGAACCGCACGATGTGCTGTTTATCGATGAAATCCATCGATTAAGCCCCGTGGTCGAAGAGGTGCTCTATCCGGCGATGGAAGATTATCAGCTGGATATCATGATCGGCGAGGGGCCCGCAGCGCGCTCGATCAAATTAGAATTGCCTCCGTTTACGCTGATTGGTGCAACTACCCGTGCGGGTTCGCTGACATCGCCGCTACGGGATCGTTTTGGCATCGTGCAACGCCTTGAATTTTATAAGGTGGAAGATCTGGCGCATATCGTGGGCCGCAGTGCCGATGTGCTGGGTTTATCATTAGATAAGCAAGGTGCGTTCGAAATCGCTAAACGTGCACGCGGCACACCGCGTATTGCCAACCGTCTGTTGCGTCGGGTGCGCGATTTTGCCGAGATCCGTGCCAATGGCCATATCTCCGATAATATTGCCGCTCAAGCGCTGGATATGCTCGATGTCGATAACGCCGGTTTTGATTATATGGATCGCAAACTGTTGCTGGCGATCATCGATAAGTTCTTAGGTGGTCCGGTGGGGGTTGAAAACTTGGCCGCAGCGATCGGTGAAGAAAAAGAAACGATTGAAGATGTACTCGAGCCTTATCTGATTCAACAGGGCTTTTTACAGCGCACCCCGCGTGGCCGTATTGCCACACCAAGAGCCTACCTTCATTTTGGTCTGACCACGCCAGAACGTCAGGTTTAGGCCTGATGCCCACGTCGTTATTTTTTTCTCTCTATTGGAATTAATAGCAACAATTCATAATATTCTTAATTGTTATAATATTGTTAATAACCAATTCTGTTTAAATATTAGAAATACGAGAATAGCGTCGCAGATTTGAACTAGATAATCACTTTGTTTATTGAGTTAAATCAATGAAGAGAACTTAATATTATCTTAAGTGAATCCGGTGATTTACAATAACCACGATTAGTATTGTTTAACAATTTGTTAAATATAAGAATTATTTTCAAATTTTAAATTTCGCTATAATGCCAAGTTTTAACTACATTTATGGCAAAAATGATCCAAATTTGTGTCAAATAGTATAACATTTACTGGAAATACAACATTAGCGTAGCAACTCCACATTCCAGCTGTCGGAGTTTGCCAACAATGTCACTATTGATGAGGAATAATCATGATCAATGAACTTGTGGTTGATCTGTCGCGGATGCAATTTGCCGCTACAGCACTCTATCACTTCCTGTTTGTTCCATTAACGATCGGGATGACGTTTATCCTGGCAATAATGGAATCAGTGTATGTGATGACCAACAACCCGATCTATAAGGACATGACCAAGTTCTGGGGTAAATTATTTGGTATTAACTTTGCTTTGGGTGTGACCACTGGTCTGACCATGGAGTTTCAGTTCGGTACTAACTGGTCATATTACTCCCACTATGTGGGTGATATTTTTGGTGCACCACTGGCAATTGAAGGCCTGATGGCATTCTTCCTGGAATCTACCTTTGTTGGTATGTTCTTCTTCGGCTGGGATCGTCTGAGCAAAGTTCAGCATTTAACCTCAACTTGGTTGATGGCGTTAGGTACTAACTTGTCAGCTCTGTGGATCTTGGTTGCGAATGGTTGGATGCAATTCCCGGTTGGTTCAGAATTTAACTTTGAAACCATGCGTATGGAAATGGTCAGTTTCGCTGATCTGGTTTTCAATCCGGTGGCACAGGTTAAATTCGTTCACACAGTTGCAGCGGGTTATACCTGTGGTGCAATGTTCGTACTGAGTATCTCTTCATATTATCTGCTGAGAAAACGTGACATTCCGTTTGCTCGTCGTTCTTTCGCTATTGCTGCCGCTTTTGGTATGGCTTCAATTCTGTCAGTTATCGTGCTGGGTGATGAATCTGGTTACCGTCTGGGTGAAGTACAAAAAGCGAAACTGGCTGCGATCGAGTCACAATGGGAAACACATCCTGCACCAGCTCCGTTTACTGCATTCGGTATTCCAAATCAAAAAGAGCAGAAAACCGATTTTGCTATTGAGATCCCTTATGTTGCGGGCATCATCGCTACCCGTTCTATTACGGAAGAAATTACCGGTCTGAAAGATCAAATCGCACATAACGAAACACGGATCCGTAACGGTATCCAGGCTTATGCGTTGATGAAGAAGCTGCAGGCTGGCGAAAAGACACCGGAAAATCTGGCTAAATTTAAAGAAATCAAAGTTGATCTGGGTTATGGCCTGTTGTTGAGCCCATATGCACCTAACATCGTTGATGCCACTGAAGCACAGATCAAAATGGCGGCGGATGATTCTATTCCACCAGTAGCACCAATTTTCTACTCATTCCGCGCCATGGTGGGAGCGGGTGTGTTGATGTTACTGCTGATTGGTTTGGCGTTTATCGATAGCTGCCGTCATCGTATCGGTCACCGTACTTGGTTACTAAAAGCACTCTTGTGGGGTCTTCCACTGCCATGGATTGCGATTGAGTCAGGTTGGGTTGTTGCTGAGATTGGTCGTCAACCATGGACAATCGGTGAAGTGTTACCGACTTATCTCTCTTCATCTACGTTATCCACGGGTGATGTGCTGTTTTCCATGATTGGTATCTGCGCGTTCTATACCGTATTACTGGTCATTGAAATGTATCTGATGGTCAAGTTCTCGCGCAAAGGCCCGAGCAGCTTGAAAACAGGTAAATATTTCTATGAAACAGAGCAGGCATAAGAGGAAGCCATCATGTTTGATTACGAAGTATTGCGTCTGATTTGGTGGGTTCTGATTGGCGTGCTGCTGATTGGATTTGCCGTGACTGACGGTTTTGATATGGGGGTAGGTACGCTGTTGCCTATCCTGGGTAAAACGGATACCGAACGCCGTGTCATGATTAACACCATTGCTCCGCATTGGGATGGCAATCAGGTGTGGTTGATTACAGCGGGTGGCGCTTTATTTGCTGCGTGGCCCATGGTGTATGCAACTGCTTTTTCTGGTTTTTATATTGCGATGATCCTGACACTGATGGCGTTGTACTTCCGTCCGGTTGGTTTTGATTACCGCTCTAAACTGGAAAATCCACGCTGGCGTAGCAGCTGGGACTGGTGTCTGTTTATCGGTGGTTTTGTGCCGCCAACAGTCATCGGTGTGGCGTTTGGCAACTTGTTGCAAGGTGTACCATTCAGCGTTGATACCATGATGCGTACCACGTATGAAGGCAACTTCTTCCAGTTACTGAATCCATTTGGTTTGCTGGCCGGTCTGGTTAGTCTGTTTATGTTTGTCACTCAGGGCGCTACCTGGTTGATGATGAAAACAGAAGGGCAACTGCAAGATCGTGCTCGTAAAACCGTTATGCTGACGGCGTTACTGACATTTGTACTGTTTGCTGTCGCCGGTTATTGGGTCGCTCATGGCATCGATGGCTACACTATCGTCAAATTTGCGGGTACGAAAGCCGCGTCTAATCCGCTGAACAAAGACGTTGCTGTTTCAGCTGGTGCCTGGATGCAGAATTACTCCCAGTATCCATGGATGATGGCTGCACCATTGGTGGGTTTAGCCATGGCGGTACTGACCATTCTGGCGGCACGTTTTGATCGCGCAGGCTTTGCATTCCTGTTCTCATCACTGATGATTGCAGGTGTGATCCTGACTGCGGGTTTCTCAATGTTCCCGTTCATCATGCCATCTAGCTTGAATCCAGCACAAAGTCTGACCATGTGGGATGCGACCTCATCGCAAAATACACTGACCGTCATGACTTTTGCCGCAGCTATTTTCGTGCCTATCGTGTTGGGCTACACCATCTGGACTTATGTCAAAATGTTCGGTCGTGTTAGCAGCCAATTTGTAGAAAAGAACAAGCACTCAGTCTACTAGGAGAGTTTTTATGTGGTATTTCACATGGGTTCTGGGCGTGCTGTTGGCTTGTGCTTTCGGCATCATCAATGCGCTGTGGTTGGAACACACTGAAAATCTGGATCGTCGAATTAACGACAAATAATCACCAGATTGTCAAAGGCCGTCTCTCATGAGGCGGCTTTTTTATTTGTTAACGGGTAAAACAGCAATTTAACCTTCAACTAAAAAATAAAGTGAGCAAGATCACCTTCTTTCCGGAATCTTGCTGCGGTATATTATGCGCGTCTTATGACTGCGGGATTGAGCTCGATGGTCAACTCAGAGTTTAGCTGGCCAGTACGGGTCTATTATGAAGACACCGATGCTGGCGGCATTGTATATAACGCGAATTATCTGAAATTTCTGGAACGCGCACGCACAGAATGGTTGCGGCAATTAGGTGTCGAACAAGATCACCTGTTGCAACTGGATGTGGCTTTTGTTGTGCGTCATATCGATATTGAATTCCGCAATGCGGCGCGCTTTAACCAATTGTTGACGGTCTCTTGCCGTGTGACACAGTTAAAACGGGCTTCGATGGTGTTCACCCAAGAAATTGTGGATGAGCATGATCGGATTATTGTCTCTGCAGAGGTGACGATCGCCTGTGTCAGAGTTTCTGTTATGAAACCTATTGCTATTCCTGAAGATGTTAGTGGAGTGATTGCTCGTGCAACCAGCTGAAATGTCATTTACCAACCTTATCCTGCAAGCCAGCCCGCTGGTGCAGATTGTAATGTTGATCCTGTTATCTATGTCGATTGCTTCTTGGGCAATCATTGTGCAACGTACCAAAATTTTGAAAACAGCACGCTTTGTCTCTGAACAGTTTGAAGAACGCTTTTGGTCCGGTATCGATCTGAATCGTTTGTATCAGGAATGTGCAAATCGTCGTGATGAACTGAGTGGGTTGGAACAGGTGTTCTTTTCCGGCTTCAAAGAGTTTGCTCGCTTACACAACAGTGGTCTGAAAAACCAGGAAATGATCATGGATGGTACTTACCGTGCTATGCGTGTATCTGTGTCGCGTGAAATTGATGAGCTCGAAACCCATTTGCCTGTATTAGCCACCATTGGTTCAATTAGCCCATATATCGGTCTGTTCGGTACGGTATGGGGGATCATGCATGCTTTCATCGCATTATCTGCAGTAAAAAATGCATCATTAGCAATGGTCGCACCACCTATTGCAGAAGCCTTGATTGCAACCGCGATGGGTCTGTTTGCTGCTATTCCTGCGGTAGTGGCTTACAACCGTTTTAGTACCAAACTGGAACGTCTGGATAGTGCTTACTTCAACTTTATGGATGAGTTTTCTACTATTCTGAACCGCCAGCTCGGCAGCAAGGGTGAGTAATAATGCACGTCAACAAACGTAGCAAAAGACGCGCTGTCGCCGAAATTAACGTCGTACCCTATATCGACGTTATGCTGGTGTTGCTGATTATTTTTATGGCTACCGCACCGGTAGTCATGCAGAGCGTTAAGGTTGATCTACCGCAGACCGACTCTCAACCCCTATCGGATGACAGCGATCCTCCTGTTATCGCGCAGGTGGATAAAGACAGCCATTATTCTCTTACCTTAGGTACTGAAGAGGAAAAGGATATGGCCGATTTGATCCAACTAGCGGGTGTCGTGTCTGATTATCATAAAACCCATCCTAACAGCCCGGTGGTCGTTGCTGGCGCCAAAGAAGTGCAATATGACGCTGTTGTTCAGCTCATGGCTGCATTGAAAGAGGCGGGTGTGGAAAATGTTGGGTTAATGACTGACTCAGTAGATAAGAAAAAATAAGCGGAGTAGTGGCGTCGTGAAACGAGGCATGAGCGGTCCGGTAGTTATCTCTATCATACTGCACGCACTGCTGATCCTGATGTTCATTCTGAAATGGAATCTGGATAAACCAAAGCGACCTGCTGGTGGCGGCGGTGGCGGTGGCGGTATTGTGAATGCAGTTGTCATTGATCAATTGAAGTTTGATCAACATAAACAATTTGCGAAACAACAAAAGGCCAAAAAAGCGGAACAGGCGAAAGAAGAAGCAGCGGCACAAGAAGCAGTTGCAGAAGCTGCGCGTCAGGAAAAAGTTGAAAACGCGATCCGTTTGAAGAAAGAAAAACAGCAACAGAAAGAAGCGAAAGAGAAAGAACGTAAACTGGAAATTGAAAAACAAAAAGTCGAAGCTGAGAAGAAAATTTCTTTAGAGAAAAAGAAAAAAGAAGAGCTGAAGAAAAAGCAGGACGAAGAGAAAAAACTGGCTGATCAGAAAGCGGCTGAACAAAAAGCAGAAGAGCAGAAAAAACTCGAAGAAAAGAAAAAGTTAGAGGAAGACAAAAAGCTCGAAGAGAAGAAAAAAGCTGAACAGGAAGCTAAGGAACAAGCGGCCAAAGAAGCAAAAGAGAAAGCGGTAAAAGAGGCAAAAGAAAAAGCAGCGAAAGAAGCCAAGGAAAAAGCAGATAAGGCCAAAGCAGCCAAAGATGCAAAAGAAAAGGCGAAACGCGATGCGGCTGATGCCAGTAAGCTGGAAGATGAACTGTTAAGCGAAGACGTAGGTGGCGCTGCTGCTGGGCCATCAGGCAATAGTACCAAACCATCGACCTCTGCAGGGCCGGGTGGCGCAGGAGGTGATGGTAGTGCTTACGGATCTCTTTTGAGTAATATGATTGGTCAGCGCATGTTAGTTGACCAAAATATGAAAGGTAAGGAAGCTATTGTTAAGATCAGACTTTCACCAGATGGCCTTGTTTTAGGCGTTAATTGTGTGAGTGGAGATCCTGCAGTTTGTAGAGCAGGGGTCGCAGCTGTAAATATGATTGGATCATTCCCTAAACCACCATCTGAGAATGAGAGAACCATAAATGCAACTCTGCAACCTTCAATGTGATAAATTTGTTTAATTTTGTAACAACCGGGAAATGAATAAAGATGAAAAAACTCTTGATGGCATTGGTAGGATGGTTGTGGTTTAGTCAGTTCGCTATGGCAGAGCTGGATATTCTGGTAACCGGCGGTATGGACAGTGGCCGTCCTGTCGCAATTGTTCCCTTTAAATCCGATGGTTCATTACCAGAGGATTTAGCGAATGTAATTAGCTCTGACTTAATGCGCAGCGGCAAGTTCAGCCCGTTGAGCCGTAATTCAATGCCAGAACAACCAGCGCAAAGTGGACAAATCAATTTCCCGACTTGGTCGGCATTGGGCACAGAAGCGGTTGTTGTAGGCCACGTTGAATCTGCGGGGGCAGGTCAATATCGCGTTACCTTTGAACTAGTTGATGTTGCTAAAGGTAAGGCTGGCGCAGGAGCCGTGTTAGATAGTCGTGTTGCGACCGTAACTGCTAAACAGCTGCGTAAATATGCGCATCGCATCTCTGATATCGTCTATGAGAAATTGACGGGTGAACGAGGCGCATTCCTGACCAGTATTCTTTATGTCACCGTTGATCGTAGTCAGCCAATGCCATATCGCCTGATGCTGGCTGATTATGATGGTTACAATGAACGTATGCTGTTACGTTCCCGTGAACCAATCATGTCACCATCTTGGTCACCTGATGGTCGTAAGATCGCTTACGTGAGTTTTGAAAAACGGACTCCGGCAATCTTTATTCAAGACCTCTATTCTCAAGCTCGTAGTATGTTAATTGCCTTACCGGGTATCAATGGTGCACCAGAATGGTCGCCAGATGGCCGCTCTATGGCAGTCGTATTATCCAAAGATGGTCAGCCAGACATTTATACTGTTGACATTGGATCACGCCGTTTAAATCGTTTAACTTCTGATCCGGCAATTGATACTGAGCCATCATGGAGTGCGGACGGCCGTTCTGTTTTCTTCACATCAGAGCGTGGCGGCAGACCGCAAATTTATAAAGTAGATGTAGCATCACATAGCGCCAGCCGTGTAACATGGGAAGGTGATTCGAATCTTGGCGCCAGCGCTACGCCGGATGGCAAAGCGTTAGTTATGGTGAGTCGTATTCAGGGTTCATACCGTATTGCCCGTCAGGATCTGCAGGGCGGTGGTGTGTATGTACTAACCAGCTCATCACTCGACGAATCACCAAGTGTTGCGCCGAACGGTAGCATGATCATCTACAGCACTGTATATCAAGGTCGCCAGGGGCTGGCACTGGTATCGGCAGACGGGCGTTTCAAAGCTAACTTACCTTCCGCTAAGGGAGAAGTTCGCTCTCCGGCCTGGTCACCGTTTTTGAACTAATCCGAGCAATGTACCAAGGATATGAAGAAAATGAAAATTAACCCACTGCTGAAAACGCTGCTGATTGCGATTCCACTGGTTACTCTGGCTGCATGTAGCCATAAAAAAGGCTCTACTTCTGGCGCAACCGACGGTATGGCGGGTCAGGGTGTAGAAACTTCCGGTCTGGATTCAGGTCTGTCAGCAGATGAACAAGCTAAACAGCAGTTTGAATCACTGAAACAAGACAACGTTATTTACTTTAATTTCGATTCAGATGCAATCGAAGGCCAGTACGCCCAGTTGCTACAGACTCATGCTGATTTCCTGAAGGGTCACAACAGCGTTAAAGTGTTAATCGAAGGTCATACTGACGAAAAAGGCACACCTGAGTACAACATCGCACTGGGCGAACGTCGTGCTAAAGCGGTTGCCAAATATATGCAAAACCTGGGTGTAGATGTATCTCAGTTGTCTGTTGTCAGTTACGGTGAAGAAAAACCGGCTGACCCAGCTCACACTGAAGAAGCTCTCAGCCATAACCGTCGTGCGGTACTGGTTTACTAAGGTTGAATGTTGATGGGTTACCTCCATTATGTAAAAGCGGCCACATTGATGGCCGCTGTTTTTTCTGTGCCGTTGGTTCATGCTGACGATATGGAAGATCGCGTTCTTAAATTAGAACGCATGGTCAATGCACGTGGTTTGTCTCAAGTCGAAATGCAACAGCAGATTGATGCGTTGACGAACGATGTTCGCTCATTACGTGGCGCATTGGATGAGTCAAACTACAAGTTGCAACAAGTTACTGATAGGCAAAAAACGCTCTATCAAGAGCTAGATAAACTGCAACAATCTGCACCTGCAGCGGCACCAACACCACCGGCTCCCGGTGCTTCAGTTGCGGCAACAGGTGCACCACCTGCAGCTCCAGCATCGCAGACAGCTCCTGCTACAACACCTACGGCCAGTGACACGCCTGCTCAAGCGAAACCGGCTACTGCACCTGCTGCCGCAGTGAGTGGTTCGGAAAGCAAAGATTATGATGCTGCGGTTAGTTTGGTTATCAAAGATAAGAACTACGCAAAAGCGATACCAGCTTTTGATACGTTTATTGCGAGCTATCCAAACTCGGCGTTACAACCAGGTGCGCATTACTGGTTAGGTCAATTACAACTTAATCAGGGCGATCGTGAAAAAGCGAAAGCGCATTTCCTGACCGTAGCGCAAAAATATAAAGATTCACCTAAGCGTCCGGAAGCAATTTATAAGCTGGGAGTCATCGCAAAAGCTGATGGTGACACCGATAAGGCGAATAAATTTTTCCAATTGGTTATTAAGCAATACCCAAATACTTCAGCTGCGCAATTAGCTCAGAAGGCCATGGGTGGTTAATAATTAGTTAAAAAGGGCCTAAAATACGGAAAATTGGTCGAACGATGAGCAAACAGAAATAAATCATTATTTTTCTGTTGATTCGGAAACGTAAATCCGTATTATAGGCCGCCGTTGGCAGGGCAGAATGCAAAGCCAGCAAAGAGTGGGTCGTTAGCTCAGTCGGTAGAGCAGTTGACTTTTAATCAATTGGTCGCTGGTTCGAATCCAGCACGACCCACCACGAATTCCCAGGTCGCTTAGCTCAGCTGGGAGAGCACCTCCCTTACAAGGAGGGGGTCACTGGTTCGATCCCAGTAGCGACCACCAGTTTTAAAAATGATACAGATGGGTCGTTAGCTCAGTCGGTAGAGCAGTTGACTTTTAATCAATTGGTCGCTGGTTCGAATCCAGCACGACCCACCACGAATTCCCAGGTCGCTTAGCTCAGCTGGGAGAGCACCTCCCTTACAAGGAGGGGGTCACTGGTTCGATCCCAGTAGCGACCACCAGTTTTACACATAATCAATCCGAATGATTATGTTGAAGTTCCCAGGTCGCTTAGCTCAGCTGGGAGAGCACCTCCCTTACAAGGAGGGGGTCACTGGTTCGATCCCAGTAGCGACCACCAAACTTTGTGTTGCAAGTGTGGGTTGTTAGCTCAGTCGGTAGAGCAGCGGACTCTTAATCCGTAGGTCGAAGGTTCGATCCCTTCACAACCCACCAATAAATCCCAGGTCGCTTAGCTCAGCTGGGAGAGCACCTCCCTTACAAGGAGGGGGTCACTGGTTCGATCCCAGTAGCGACCACCAGTTTTAAAAAGTGACAAAGATGGGTCGTTAGCTCAGTCGGTAGAGCAGTTGACTTTTAATCAATTGGTCGCTGGTTCGAATCCAGCACGACCCACCATCTTTGTTCCAACCTACCTGTTTTAATCTTTCTATTTCCCATTTTAATCGCTCTGTTTTTATCTCAGCATTTCACATACTGAATTGCATTTAGCAAGTCTGCCATCTCGGTTATAATCAGCGAAGCCTTATCGTATTACTGGAGTAAGACATGAACAGCCCAGTCAATGTGGTTGAAATTGACTATCCTTTTCCGCAAATTCCAGCGCCGTTATCTGCGGAGCGTAAGCAGGAGTTGACTGCTCGTATCGCTGAATTGCTGAAAACCAGAAATGCTGTGTTGATTGCGCATTATTATACCGACCATGATATTCAGGCATTGGCTGAAGCAACGGGCGGATTTATTGGCGACTCGCTGGAAATGGCAAAGTTTGGTAAGCAGCATGCAGCACAAACGCTCATCGTTGCGGGTGTGCGTTTTATGGGCGAGTCAGCAAAGATCCTAAGCCCAGAAAAGCAAGTGCTGATGCCAACACTGCAGGCCGAATGTTCACTGGATCTTTCTTGTCCTATTGAAGAGTTTTCTGCATTTTGTGATGCACACCCAGAGCATACTGTAGTGGTTTATGCTAATACATCTGCGGCAGTTAAAGCCCGCGCCGATTGGGTTGTTACTTCCAGTATTGCATTGGAAATTGTTGAACATCTGGATGCCGAAGGTAAAAAAATTCTTTGGGCGCCGGATCGTCACCTCGGGGCTTATATAGAGAAAAAAACGGGTGCAGAAATGCTGCGTTGGCAGGGGGCGTGTATCGTCCATGATGAATTTAAAGCCAAAGCCTTGGCACGTTTGAAAGCGGAACATCCTGATGCTGCTGTCCTGGTGCACCCAGAATCACCTGCGGCAGTCATTGAAATGGCTGATGCAGTCGGTTCCACTACCCAATTGATTAAGGCGGCGCAGCAGTTACCTCAGCAAAAATTAATTGTGGCAACAGACCGGGGCATTTTCTATAAAATGCAGCAAGCGTGCCCTAATAAGGTCATGATTGAAGCGCCAACCGGTGGTGATGGTGCAACTTGCCGAAGCTGTGCGCATTGTCCGTGGATGGCTATGAATGGCTTAGAAGCGATTTATGCGGCTTTGTCGGAGCAAGCTGATGCGCATGAAATCAAAGTCGATGAGTCTATTCGCCAGAAAGCACTGATCCCATTGAATCGTATGTTGGATTTTGCCACTAATTTGCAGCAAAAAATAAGCAGCAATATTTAATGGCATATTGAAATAAAAAAGCAGGATACCAAAGTATTCTGCTTTTTTTATTTCTAGAACATCACGTATCTTATTACAGATAACTGATCTCAGTGCTGAGAGTATGTTCTTCACCCGCTGGGATCGTTTGCCCTTCCCCAGTAACGCAGGTTTCGACACAAACCATGGTCTGCCAGCGATCGCTATCGAAGTCAGCCATGTTTTCTGCTGCAGTCCAAGGGTTCCAAACTACCGCAGAATTTTCACCCCCATTATCTAATTTGATGGTGTCGTAGCCAGTTGTGAATGTTACTACTTTGGCCGGTTTACTATAAACACGATCCACTGTTGCCGTCAGATGAAAATCACCTTCTTGAACGCCATCTGATTTTGTCAGTTTATCGTAGAAGCTGTCTCCCAAACCTTTTACTGTGACAAACTCAGTTCCTTTGGTGTTGAAGTAAGTATGCAACGCCTCGAAAACACGGAAATCTTTATCACTGGTATTTTCTGTGGTTAACGACATGGTTAATGTAGCAGCCACACGAACTTCAAATTCCAGGCGGAATGGGTGAGGCCACATAGCGAGTGTTTCTGCTGTGTCGTTCAGAGATAGATGCACAAATGTGCCATCGTCTGTTTCGCTGACACCTTCCAATTGCCATGTCAGACCACGAGCAAAACCATGGGCAGGAAGTCCTGAGCCTAATTCTGCTGGTGCTGGGCCGAACCAAGGCCAACAGATAGGCACCCCCCCCCGAAATGGTTTAGAACCATCTTGAGCGCTGGTATGGCTCATCCATAGTAATGGTTGTTTGTCTTTTGCTTGATAGTGCAATACGTGCGCACCAAATAAGGAGATGGCAGCTTCCGCATATTGGTTTTTAATGAGTAGATAACTTAGCCCTGATTCATTAGTGGCTAACTGTGTATTGCTGGTGAGATCTTGTTGTTTAGTAAATTTGAATTCTCTTAACATGTGTAAGCTCCCCAAGTAAAAAGGCAGCCCGTAGGCTGCCTTTTGTAAACTCATTCGGAATGAGCGCTCAAATTATTTAGAGATGTGAGCGATCAGGTCCAGAACTTTGTTTGAGTAACCGATTTCGTTGTCGTACCAAGAAACCAGTTTAACGAAGTTGTCGTTCAGAGCGATACCAGCTTTAGCGTCGAATACTGAAGTCTGTTTTTCGCCAACGAAGTCAGTAGAAACAACTTCATCATCAACATAACCCAGAACACCTTTCATTTCGCCTTCTGATGCAGCTTTGATTTCTGCACAGATTTGAGCGTAGGTAGCTGGTTTAGCCAGACGTACAGTCAGGTCAACTACAGAAACGTCTGGAGTTGGAACACGGAACGCCATACCAGTCAGTTTGCCTTTCAGCTCTGGAATTACTACGCCAACTGCTTTAGCAGCACCGGTAGAAGATGGGATGATGTTCTGAGCCGCGCCACGGCCACCGCGCCAATCTTTAGCAGATGGGCCGTCTACAGTTTTCTGAGTAGCGGTAGTTGCGTGAACGGTAGTCATCAGACCTTCAACGATGCCGAATTTGTCGTTGATAACTTTAGCCAGTGGAGCCAGGCAGTTAGTGGTGCAAGATGCGTTAGAAACGATGTCTTGGCCAGCATAAGATTTGTCGTTAACGCCCATTACGAACATTGGGGTAGCATCTTTTGATGGGCCAGTCAGAACAACTTTCTTAGCGCCAGCAGTGATGTGTTTACGAGCAGTTTCGTCAGTCAGGAACAGACCAGTTGCTTCAGCAACTACGTCAGCACCGATAGCATCCCATTTCAGGTTTGCTGGATCACGTTCTGCAGTTACACGGATAGTTTTGCCGTTAACAACCAGGTTACCATCTTTAACTTCTACGGTGCCTTTGAAACGACCGTGAGTTGAGTCGAATTTCAGCATGTATGCCATGTAATCAACGTCGATCAGATCGTTGATACCAACAACTTCGATGTCTGAACGTTCGAAAGAAGCACGGAATACGAAGCGACCGATACGGCCAAAACCGTTAATACCTACTTTGATAGTCATAGTTGTACCCAACATGTGTTCAAGGGAAAAAATTCGCCTATGAATTTACAAGAATTAAGGGGGAATGAGCAACTACCAAGCGACTATTAATTGCGATATATCATGAAATAGTTAATTTGTTCGCTATGCTTTATTGGGTTTGTGCTAAGTCAAGTCACGATTGTCTGTTTTTTTCGAATAAATTATAAGCGATCGAGCAGGACAAAAATAATTGCTGGTGGTCAGGTCACATTCAGTATTACCTTCAATGTGTGAGAATTGGGATATTACTAATATGGCGCTGACATCATCGGCCTGAATTATTCAACGGGAGGATAAGATGGATGAACTCCTTGATTTACTGGCACAACGACGTGGTATAGGGCAAGAGTATACGGATATCTGGGGGAAAACGACTCAGACATCAATGGAGAATAAGCGGGCTATCCTTGATGCCATGGGATATGCAACGACGGAACCTGAGGTCTTATCAGAACAAATTAGTCACGAGGATCTTACTTACTGGCAACAAATGTTGGATCCTGTGTATGTGCTAAGACAGCAAACAGACTTTCACATTACCTGCAGATTGCCTGCAACTGTGGAGTCTCTACTGAATTGGCGTATTGAACTGGAAGAGGGGGCTCAGCTAAGTGGTGTTATTTCACTGAATGACAGTCAAAAAATAAACTCTTTCCAAACAAACGAATTATTATTTTCTGAATATGTAATAAATATTCAGCAGAATATTCCTAATGGTTATCATCAATTTAATCTTTTATCTGGAAATAATACGCAAGTATTAGCGACTTCTTCTTTAATTGTTGCTCCGGCCAATTGTTTTCATCCTGAGTTTTTACAACGCCAGCAAAAATGCTGGGGGCCAAGTGTTCAATTATATACTTTACGTAGCCAGCGTAACTGGGGGGTTGGCGATTTCACCGATCTAAACATGTTATTGCGTGGTGTTGCGGCGTGGGGCGCAGATTTTGTTGGTCTGAATCCGATCCATGCTTTGTATCCGGCTAATCCGGAAAGTTGCAGCCCGTATAGCCCTTCTTCCCGTCGCTGGTTAAACGTCATTTATATTGATGTTGAAGCAATACCTGATTTTGTATCCAATCCAGCGCTGCAAAAAGAGTTGGCAGCCCCGGAGATTCAAGAACAACTGAATCAGCTACGTGCAGTTGATTGGATTGATTACCAAGCCGTTTTTTCTTTCAAAATCGGCTGGTTACGCCGGGTATTTGAAGGGGCTGACCTCTCTGCCCGTACTGAACGGGGCAAGGCATTTGCTGAGTATATTGCTGCCGGTGGCGATGGATTGCTGCAGATGGCGACGTTTGATGCATTGCAAAACACGTTATATGCCGGCGGCTTAGAAGCGTGGGGCCCACCGGTATGGCCTGAGGTGTATCGGAGTTTTGATTCTCCTGCTGTACAAACTTGGATTGCATCTCATCAGTTGGACATCCGTTTTTATCAATATTTGCAATGGATAGCCGATCAGCAGTTGGCTGAAGCTGAGCAACTGGCTAAAGCATTAGGCATGAAGATCGGGTTATACCGTGATCTGGCGGTGGGTGTATCTGAGGGCTCTTGCGAGATTTGGGCGAATAAAGATCTGTATTGTCCTAAAGCCAGTATCGGTGCACCGCCCGATCCGTTGGGGCCACAGGGTCAAAACTGGGGATTACCGCCGATAGATCCGGTGCAACTAAAACGCGCGGCTTACCGACCTTTTATTGAGTTATTACGGGCCAATATGCGTGGTTGCGGGGCATTACGCATTGACCATGTCATGGGCTTACGCCGACTTTGGTGGGTACCACCGGGTGCGCCATCGTCAATGGGGGCGTATGTCTATTATCCCGTTGAGGAGATGCTGGCCATTCTGGCGCTGGAGTCACATCGTGAGCGTTGCATGGTTATTGGCGAAGATTTAGGTACTGTGCCACCGGAAATGCGGACATTACTGCATGCCAACGGCGTTTATTCTTACAAGGTCTTTTTCTTTGAACGAGCTGCTGATGGCGGTTATTTCTCTCCGGCACATTATCCTGCTCAAGCAATGGCCGCTTTGACAACGCATGATATGCCAACGCTACGTGGCTTCTGGCATTGTGATGATTTGGCCTTAGGGCGTGATTTGGGCCTTTATCCAGATGAAGAGAAATTACAGGATTTATACCGTGAACGGCACAGCGCTAAACAGGCGATCCTCGATTCATTAGCGGGGCATGGCGTGTTGCCGGATAGTATCGGACATGATGTCAGCTGGGTAGGTATGAATACCGCGTTGGCTCATGCGTTACAAGAGCATATGTGCCGTGGTAATAGCGCATTATTCAGTACCCAGTTGGAAGATTGGCTGGAGATGGATAAACCGGTCAATGTACCCGGTACTAGCACTGAATATCCGAACTGGCGGAGAAAATTGAGTAAAGATTTAGAGAGCTTTTTAAATGATCCCGGACTGGTGGCGTTGGCTAACAGACTGACTAATGCACGAAAACAATAGTAATGATTTTCATGTCAGCGAGTTATTTGTGTCTGTAGCTGACCATTCTTAGTGATGTAGTAGAGGTTTACATATGCTGTTAAGAGAGCTTAATGAAGCCCGTTGCGGGCAACCATTTGAAAAATTGGGATGGATCTACGATAACGAGCAATCATTGTGGCGCTTACGCGTCTGGCTGCCACATGCAACTCAGGTTGCGGTTCGTCGAATTGAGAAAAAAACAATCGAAAGTCAGTTAACTTGTGTTCATGTCGATGGTTTATTTGAAGCAGAATTTGCGAAGTTAGCTTCCCCGTTTGCCTATGCACTGAGCGTTAATTACGGCGACACCCAAACGGAAGTGATCGATCCTTATCAGTTCCATGATGAAGCCTATCGTGGTCTGGCGGAGATGAAACTCAGCGCGGATAACATCTATCGGACGCTGGGTGCTCAGCTCATCGAAACTGAAGTAAATGGCGTAACAGTCAAAGGGGTTAAGTTTGCTGTCTATGCACCGAGTGCGATGTCAGTGAGTCTGTTAGGTGATTTTAACTTCTGGGATGGTCGCCGCCATCCGATGCAACGCAGTCTGTGCGGTCATTGGGTGTTGTTTGTACCGGGTTTGGAAGCGGGTACCCGTTACAAATTTGAATTAAAAGATATGCATGGTCATTGTCTGCCACATAAGGCCGATCCAGTTGGTTTCTATGCTGATCAATATCCGTCATTTGCATCGGTGGTTTACGACCAGAAAAAATACCAATGGCATGATGCGGAATGGCAGAAGTCGCAACGGAATGACAAGCTGGAACAACCGCTTTCCATTTATGAAATTCATTTTGGTTCCTGGAAACGTCATGAAAATGGTGACTCGTTGAGTTACCGTGAAATGGCGGATGAGCTGATCCCTTATTTGCAGGAAATGAATTATACCCATATTGAATTGATGCCAATTATGGAGCATCCGTTCTCAGGCTCTTGGGGTTATCAGCCGCTCGGTTTGTTTGCACCAACCAGCCGTTATGGTTCGGCCGATGATTTTAAATATTTTGTCGATCGTTGCCATGAAGCTGGGATTGGCGTGATCCTGGATTGGGTTCCTGCCCATTTCCCATCTGATGCGCACGGTTTAGCGCGCTTTGATGGCACTCCATTATATGAGTATGAAGATCCGCGTCGTGGCTGGCATCCTGATTGGAATTCCTATATCTATGATTTTGGTCGTGACACCGTTCGTCAGTTCCTGATCGCCAGTGCACTGTTCTGGCTGGATCATTTCCACATTGATGGTTTACGGGTCGATGCGGTTGCCTCAATGCTGTATTGGGATTATTCCCGTGATGAAGGGCAGTGGGTGCCAAATCTGGATGGTGGCAACCATAACTATGAGGCCATCTCATTACTGCAATGGTTCAATCGTGAAGTGTATGAACGTTTCCCACATGCAATGACGATTGCGGAAGAATCGACGGCTTTCTCGGGCGTTTCTCGTCCAACTTACACCGGTGGTCTGGGCTTTACCTTCAAGTGGAACATGGGCTGGATGAACGATTCGCTGCGTTATATGGCGAAAGAGCCGGTTCATCGTAAATATCATCATAATGATCTGACGTTCTCCATGGTCTATCACTACAACGAGAACTTTGTGTTGTCGCTGTCACACGATGAAGTGGTGCATGGGAAACAATCTCTGCTGTATAAAATGCCGGGTGATGAGTGGCAACAAGCTGCAAACCTGCGTACTTATATGGGTTATATGTATGCGCACCCTGGTAAAAAGCTCAATTTCATGGGCACTGAGATAGCACAGGCATCAGAGTGGGATCACGATGGACAACTAGACTGGTGGCTGCTTGCTTTTGATAAACATCGTGGGCAGAAGAATCTGATCCGTGATCTGAATAAACTCTATCGCTCTGAATCAGCTATGTATGATGCGGATTATCTACAAAGTGGGTTTGAGTGGTTAGATCACTCTGATTGGGAAAACAGCGCACTGCTGATGATCCGTCGTAACAAAGCGCAGGATAGTTTCATCATTGCTGCTTGTAACTTTACCCCTGTGCCACGTGATGGCTTCCGTATGGGCGTGCCGGAAGCGGGGCGTTATCAGATCGTACTGAATACCGACAGCGGCGAATATTGGGGTGGCGATTATTTTGTTGGTGCTGATGTATTCCATACCGAAGAGATCGCATCACATGGTAAAGATCACTCTATTGTGTTGAACTTGCCACCGCTGGCTAGCGTATTTATCAAAAAAGTGGTTGAGTAACAGCATAAGAGACCCCCGTTGCCGTATGGCGGGGGTCAGATGGAGTTAAGACTATGACGGAACATTTTACATTGTTACCCGGTAAAGAAGCCCCATTCGGGGTGATGCCGGATGAGCAGGGATGTAATTTTGTCTTGTGGGCTCCAGATGCTGAACGCATAGAACTTTGTCTGTTTGATACACAAGAGCAGGAAATTGCTCGTATTCGATTGCGTGAACGTCGCGGTCATCTTTGGTATGGGTATGTTCAAGGCGTCAAATCTGGTGCCTTATATGGTTATCGTGTGCATGGGCCACACAGCCCGGAACAAGGGCACTTATTCGACCCGCAAAAATTATTGTTAGACCCTTATGCGAAAGCCTTGTCTCGTGTTCTGGAATGGAACGAGGAGCTCTATCAAGGTGATAGCCATCGCATGCTGCCCAAGGCTGTAGTTTGGGAAGATGAATTTGATTGGGAAGGCATTGTTTCTCCGCGTTACAGTGATGCGCAGACCGTTTTGTATGAAGTCCATGTCAAAGGATTCACTAAATTACACCCTGATGTGCCGGAACATCTGCGAGGTACTTACCTTGGTTTGTGCCAGCCAGCGGTGATCCGGCATATGCAAGAGTTGGGCATTACCACGGTACAGTTGATGCCGGTTGCCAGTTTCATGAGTGAACCCCGTTTAACCCAACTGGGATTAAACAATTACTGGGGCTATAATCCAGTTTGCTTTATGGCCCCTGAACCACGTTATGCGGTTAAGCATGCGGTCACTGAATTCAAAACTATGGTGCGGGAGTTACATCGTGCCGGTATTGAAGTGATCCTTGATGTGGTGTTTAACCATACCGCAGAAGGCGGGCATGGTGGCCCGGTCTTGAGTTACAAAGGGTTAGATAACCGCAGCTATTATTGTTTTGATAACGGTGGTTATGGCCCTGATTTCTCTCGCTACAGCAATATGACAGGCTGCGGTAATACTTTTAATGTGGATCATCCGAATGGCTTGCGTTTGGTCATGGATAGTCTGCGTTATTGGGTGACCGAGATGCATATTGATGGCTTCCGTTTTGATTTGGCGGTGACACTGGCGCGCGAAGGCGGGGAATTCGACCCATATGGCGGTTTTTGCAAAGCGTTAATGCAAGATCCGGTGTTGCGTAATGTGAAACTGATCTCCGAGCCTTGGGACATTGGCCCGTTTGGTTATCGTCTGGGGCAATTCCCAACCCAATGGCGCGAGCTGAACGATCGTTACCGTGACACCATACGCTCTTTCTGGCGTGGGGATATGGGCCGTATGGCCGAATTTGCGACTCGATTATTAGGTTCGCGCGATATTTTCCCCAAATCGTTACGTGCGATTCATTCCAGTGTGAATTTCGTTTGTTACCACGATGGTTTCACGCTGGAAGATACCGTTTGTTACGAGCAACGCCACAATCAGGCAAATACAGAAGAGAACCGCGACGGGCATGGCCATAATCTGTCGAAAAATTATGGTATTGAAGGGCCAACACTGGACCCTCGGATCAGCCGGATACGGTTGCAACAAAAACGGAATATGCTGGTGACACTGTTGTTGTCGCAAGGTATCCCGCATTTATTGGCCGGTGATGAGATGGGGCGCAGCCAGATCGGTAATAACAATGCTTACTGTCAGGACAACCGCATTAGTTGGGTCAACTGGCAATTAAGTAATGAGGATGAGGGGTTGCTGACGTTTGTGAAACAAATGATCCGGATCCGTCGTTCTGCCAGTGCGTTTACCGAGCTCCATCTGGAAGATGATCTCTATTTCGGTTCCCGAACTCAGGCGGATACTGTGCATTGGTATCATCCTGATGGTAGTGAGTTGACCGAAGGTGATTGGAACGCGCCTTCCGCGCAAGCGTTAGTCATGGAAATTATTGCGAAAGAAAGTCAGGAACATTGGCTGGTGTTATTTAATGCCAGCGGTTACGACATTCATTTCCGTCTGCCGGAGCCGGAAAAAAGTAATAACTGGACGCTGGCTGTGGACACCGCGTCGCACGATGGTAAACGGTTGTTACTGGACGATTTGCAGCAACTGGTTGCGGTCTGCGGTGCTCATTCCATGAAGCTGCTACGAGCCTGTCCACTTAAAGGATGTGATGTTAATTAAGTTTTCTTATTAACCTTACTTTTTATGGTTTGAATCTGCTCTGATGCTCATCTACTCTCTTAACAATTATGTAACAGGGGTAAGATCATGAGCGGGGAGCAGATGACTGATTGGCGGTTGAAACTGACACCAGAACAATTCCATGTGTGCTGGGAGAAAGGGACGGAACGCCCATATTCAGGTGCATTGTTGCATAACCGGAAAACAGGTGTTTACCATTGTGTCTGTTGCGATGCACCGCTGTTTGAATCAAAAGCTAAGTTTGATTCCGGTTGTGGCTGGCCGAGCTTTGATCGGGAAATTCCCGACGCGGTGCGTTACGAAGAAGATCTGAGTCATGGCATGCGGCGCATTGAAATTATGTGCGCCAGTTGTGGTTCACATCTGGGACATGTTTTCCCGGATGGTCCGACAGAAACCGGACAGCGTTTTTGCGTCAACAGCTTATCACTTGGATTTAATGAAGCTGAAAGTGGTACGGTAGGAAAATAGCCCCTGACTCAGGGGCTATTTTTATGCAGCTTAGTGACTCAGTTCACCGCGTAAATCTTGTTGCATCAATGTTCTCATCTGCTCTGATGTCAGCGGCTGACTTAACAGGAAATGCAGTTTGGCGAGGGCGGCTTCGGTGGTCATATCGAAACCGGACAACACACCGGCATCCGCCAGCGCATTGCCCGTTGCATAACCCCCCATGTTAACTTTACCGCGTAAACATTGGCTGAGATTCACGATGAGTACACCACGTTCTGATGCTTCGCGTAAGAGTTTGAGCATGGTTGGATTTTGTGGCGCGTTACCGACACCATAAGTCAATAAAATCAATGCTTTAACTGGTTGTTGTAGGATGTTGGCAATTACATCAACAGAAATACCAGGGTATAGCGTCACCACACCGATTGGCTGTGGTTGAATCGAATGCATTTTCAGCGGTTTATCACTGAGTTCTGCGGGTTTACCGGCATTCCATTCAATATGAATACCAGCATCCAAAAGTGGTGGGAAATCCGGTGAATCGAAGGCATGAAAACCATCGGCATGTACCTTGGTGCTGCGATTCCCGCGAAACAGCTGATTATTGAAATACAGGGTAACTTCCTGCACCGGGTAATTCGCCGCAATATACAGCGAATCCAGTAAATTTTGCTGCCCGTCGGAACGCAGTTCCGCAAGAGGGATCTGCGAGCCGGTGATGATGACCGGTTTATGCAGATCTTCCAGCATAAACGACAGGGCGGATGCGGTATACGACATGGTGTCGGTGCCGTGTAATACCACAAAGCCATCGAAATCGTCGTAGTGGTCGCGAATATCTTCTGCAATACGTTGCCAGTCAGCGGGTGTCATATCTGACGAATCGATCAACGGGCTGTATTCATGAATGGTGTAATCAGGCATCTCTTCCCGATGGAACTCCGGCATACCCGCCAGACAGTTTTCCATAAAACCAGCCTGTGGGATGTAACCCTGACTGGAGCGTTGCATGCCAATAGTGCCGCCTGTGTAGGCAATATAAATGCGTTTTTTCATCTGCGAATAACCTTTTGCGTTAAAACAGAGGGGCGAGCGAGCCCCTCTACTACTGACAAACTGGGCAATAACTGTAGATCCCTTGTGGATCTTGTAACGCATTGAGGGGTTGTAAAGCCTGATTGCTGGCTTTCCACCACTGTAAAGCGACATTGCCTAAAGCGGAATGCGTCACTGATGCGGGTAGTAACTCCGCACTTTGATCAAACAACTCCCGGAGTAACTTATCTTTGGCGGAAAGCTCTGGTTCAATTAACTTAACTTGGTAGTCGGTCAATTTCGCCAGTTTACCGGCCTCAGCGGTTGCTTGTGTCAGATCACCTAATGTATCCACTAAACCCAGTTTTTTGGCATCGGTGCCGACCCAGACTCGGCCTTGCGCTATTTTATCGACCTGATCAGGGGTCATACCACGGCCTTCAGCAACCAGATCCAGGAAGCGTTGGTAGGTGTTTTCGACATTCATCTGCACGATCTGTTTGATATGTTCCGGCAAGGGCTGTGCCGGGCTGATACCGGTAAAATCGGTAGTACCAAGCCCATCGGTATGCACGCCCAGAGCGTTTAATGCTTTATCAGCGGTCAGGAACATACCGAATACGCCAATTGAACCGGTGATGGTTGAAGGCTCCGCAAAAATTTTATCCGCATCTGCTGCAATCCAGTATCCACCCGATGCTGCCATACTGCCCATCGACACGACCAGTGGTTTGCCACTGGCTTTAAATGCCAGCAGAGCGGTACGAATTTGATCAGCAGCAAAGGCACTGCCACCAGGGCTATCAATACGCAATACCAAAGCTTTGATATCTTTGTCATACATGGCATCACGGATCTGTTTCGCCAGTGCTTCACCACCGATGGTGCCGGGCTGATTGTCTGCGTCAACGATAGTGCCTGCTGCAACTAATAAACCGATCCTGGGTTTGTTGGTTTGCTGTTTATAACGCGCGGGTAGAGCGTGCAAATAATCGGTCAGAGCAATACTGCGGAAATCATGACCATCTTTACCAGCAAAATTCTGAATGGTTTCGATGGTTTCATCGTAGGTTGACAGCTCATCCACTAATCCCTGGTCGAGGGCATATTGCGCCGCATTCCCTTCGGCCTTGGTTAAACGAGTTAACACCTGTTCTTTGCTAGGTGAAACGGCATCTGCTGTTATGTGTCGTGCGGCACTGACATTGTCTACATATTGCTGCCAGAGCACATTCAGCCAGCGTTGATTGGCTTCGCGTGCTTCCGGTGACATATCGTCGCGAATATAAGGCTCGACAAACGATTTATAAGTCCCGACGCGGAATACGTATGGGGTTAAATTGAATTTATCCAAGGCCGATTTGAAATACAGGGTATATAACCCAAGCCCCTGAATAGCCACCGCACCAGCTGGATTGAGCAGAATCGTATCTGCGTGTGCTGCCAGTAGATATTGGTGTTGCTGATAAAAATTGCCCACCGCAACTACCGGTTTTTTACTTTGACGGAAGTCGTCCAACGCTTGTGTAATGGTGAGTAATTTACCAATACTGGTTGTTTCCAGATCAGCAGTTTTCAGCACGATCCCTTTAACACGCGGGTCTTGTTTTGCCTGTTGAATGGCATACACCACATCACCGACAGCAATTTCACGCGGTTTATCTTTATCTGACAGCCACTTTTCCATCAGCTGATCGGCTGGATTTGGCGTGGACGGCTGTTCAACGAGTTTACCGGCCAGATCGAGAACTAATGCACCGTCCTGAATGGTGGTTTCTGGCGTTTCCTCTCGAAGGCCAACCACGATCGCCAGAACAATCGCGATGAAAATCAGATTGATCAACAGCAATCGGGTGAAGTTGATGATCCGCCACAGAGAACGGAAAAACCATTTAATACTGCGAAACAGAAAACGCATGCAATAATTCCCGTAAGAGTTTAATAACGATATTATGCGAAGAGTTGGCATAGATTACTACGCATCCGCGGCTTAGAGCGATCTTTGATGCAACAATCCGTCGAGATCCTGTGCTATGGTTGTAAACATAACGTTAACAAACAATGAGAAACGGTATGAATCAGGCAGGATTACATTTGTTACTGACGCGCTCATCTTGTGGCTTGTTACAAGCGCCGGCACCGAGTGGTGATGTTCTTGAGCATATTTTACAAGCCGGATTACGCGCCCCCGACCATGGTCATCTGCAACCATTTCAATTTTTACTGGCGGAAGGCGAAGGTTTGCAACGCTTAGGCAGGTTGCTGGCCACAAGTGCCAAGCAAGATGGTGCGGCTGATGAGGTGATTGAACGTGCGCAGCAGATGCCATTACGGGCACCGATGGTGATCACAGTGGTAGCCAAAGTGCATTCGCATAATAAAGTGCCGGAATTTGAGCAGCATTTATCAGCGGGTTGTGCAGTTATGGCAATGCAAATGGCGGCACAAGCGCAGGGCTTTGGCGGTATGTGGCGCTCCGGCCCTTTGATGTATTCGCGTGCTTTACATGAAGCATTGGGATTGGCGGAACAAGATCAGATCGTCGGATTTCTGTATTTAGGCACACCGGCCACTGCATTGCGTCAACCAACGCTGGTGGCGAGTGCTGATTTTGTGCGTTGGTTATAACTTAGTTATATTACCACTGCTCATCTCATCCAGCGTCAATGAAAAGCTCGGGATAAATACATCAATAAAATACTGTACGGCTGGTGTCATGCGTTCTTCAAGCATGCTTTCCAGCCGGCGTTTGGCCAGCACAAACTCTTTATTTCCTGCCGCAATTTCTTCCAGACATTTAATGTAAGCGCATAAAGTGTCCGCCGCTTTGACCACTTTGGCTGATTCGGCATCCTGATGTTCTGTATCCAGCAACGTTTGATAATCTTCGATAAATTCATCAGGCAGCAGCGATAACAACTGTTGCTCTGCCAGTTTTTCGATCTTCTTATATTCCGTGGCAATGGCATTGTTTTGGTATTTCACCGGGGTCGGTAAGTCACCGGTGATAATTTCAGTGGCATCGTGAAACATTGCCATCAGCGCAATATGGGCAGCATCCAGTTGCGTATTGAATTTTCGATTACTGATCAGTGCCAGAGCATGTGCCACCATGGCCACTTGCAGGCTGTGTTCGCTGATATTTTCCTTTTGGATATTGCGCATCAGTGGCCAGCGGTAGATCAGTTTCATGCGTGATAACTGGGCGAAAAAATGGCTGGTGGAGATTGACGATTCGCTGGAAGACAGTTCAGTGGTGGACATAGCGTGTGGCTCGCAAAGGCAGGTGTGCTACATAGATAACAAAAAAAAATGGCGACCTTCAAGTCGCCATTACAAATTATTGTTTGTAGGTTTTCAGGAAGCGGGCCAAACGGCCAATCGCATCTTGTAGTTGCTCTTCCGCTGGCAGGAAGACGATACGGAAGTGATCCGGTGTCGGCCAGTTAAAACCAGTACCTTGCACGATCAGCATTTTTTCCTGCTGCAGCAGATCAAACACCATCTTCTGGTCATCTTTGATCGGATAAACCTTTGGATCCATGCGCGGGAACATATACATCGCGCCTTTGGGTTTCACGCAAGAAATGCCAGGAATGTTGTTCAGCAGCTCCCAGGCCAGATCGCGTTGTTTACGCAGACGTCCACCGGGCAGGATCAGCTCGTTAATACTCTGGTAACCACCCAGTGCCGTCTGAATAGCAAACTGCATCGGCACGTTGGCACACAAGCGCATTGAAGCCAGCATTTCTAAGCCTTCAATGTAACCACGGGCATGCTGTTTCGGGCCGCTGACCATCATCCAGCCTTGGCGAAAACCACAGGCACGATAGGCTTTTGACAGACCGTTGAAGGTGACTACTAAGACATCATCGCACAGCGTGCAAATACTGTGATGAGCAATGTCGTCATAAATGATTTTGTCGTAGATCTCATCGGCGAAAATGATCAGATTGTTCTGACGCGCCACTTCAATCACTTCCAACAGGAATTCAGTGCTGTACACAGCGCCAGTTGGGTTGTTCGGGTTGATCAGCACAATGCCGCGCGTGCGCGGTGTGATTTTCGCTTTGATATCATCCAGATCAGGATACCAATCAGCTTGTTCGTCACAGATATAATGCACTGGGCGGCCACCGGATAAAGTCACGGCGGCAGTCCACAGCGGATAATCTGGCGCAGGGACTAACAGTTCATCACCGTTGTTCAGCAGTGCCTGCATCGACATCACGATCAGTTCGCTGGCGCCGTTGCCGATGTAGATGTCGTCCACATCTGCTTTGCGCAGGCCTTTTTGCTGATAATACTGGGCAATGGCTTTACGTGGGGCAAACAACCCTTTGGAATCGCAGTAACCCTGACCCTGATGCATATTGACGATAACATCTTTGATCACTTCTTCCGGGGCATCAAAGCCAAAGGAGGCCGGGTTACCGATGTTCAGTTTTAGAATGCGATGGCCTTCGTCTTCCAGACGACGGGCTTCTTTATGGACCGGACCGCGAATGTCGTAACAGACGTTGTCCAGCTTGTGTGATTTCTCAATAAGTGACATGACTACAACGCGCCTCTGCAATACTTGCGGGAGAACCGACAGACGGGCTGGCTCCCAGGGCGTCTATTGTTCTCCATCTGCGATACTAACTCAATCGAATTTATCGGTTTTTTCTTCTGACATCTAGCCAATAATCTCAGACTGAAAAGTTAAATATTCTTTAATTTTGCTATTGTTCGGTTATTTCTATCGGTGCTTCGCGGTAAATCTGCTCTAATATCTGCCGTTCAAACTTGTAATGAGGAGATGCGATCCGGTGCGCTTTGAGTGCCTGACGCACGGCTGGCGGGAAAGTTAAGCCATTGGTCATCAAGACAAAGGCCTTTCTTTTACCGGATGCTGTCTTCATAAACCCGGCCAGATTGGATACATTTTGCAATGTACCGGTTTTCGCGGTGACATTTTTGACCAATGGCGGGTTCTGCACACTGCCGCGTGAGCCTAAGGTTCCGCTCATACCGGCCACTGGCAGTAGCTCAATGATGTGTAATTCATCATCATGCAACGCCATATAATCCAGCACTTGCAGCATTTGTTTTGCGGTGATCAGATTGTGTGCCGATAATCCAGAACCATCCGCCAACAGCGCCGAGCCTAAATCGATACCGGCTTTGTTTTTAAGAATTCCCCGAACTGCATCGGCACCAGCGGCATAACTGGCGGCACGGTTGAGATAATAATGGCCCAGTGCACGGGAAAGACTATCCGCAATCAGGTTGTCTGATTTTTTCAGCATGCGATCGAGCAGTTTTTTCAGCGGTGCCGAAGGCACATGAGCCAGTTCGACCAGATTGTCCGGAACATGACGTACTGCTTTAACTTGCCCGGTCAGATTGATCTCAGCGCGTTTGGCAGCCCAAGAGACGAGTTGTACACCCCAGGCAGTCGGATCGGTGATAGCAAAGCTTAACGGCCATGGGGAGCCAACTTGCTGTGGGATACAACCGGTCAGGTGATAGTTGTTACTGGAATTCATATCGACACGCAGGTCACAGCCGGAATAATACTCTTGCTGTGTCACGATCCGTGCTTCACTGGTAATGGTGATAGGCTGTCCGGCGGGAATAATAGGTTGCGCAACCGCACCCAGTTGATCGGCTTTGAGCTGGGCAAACACACAGTTGCGATCGATGATCACGGCAGAGGCAGGGGCGGTAAAACAGATTGGTAAATCATTCCAAGACCAACCATCGCCATGGTCGTAACCACCGTATCCGCTGATATCCAGCAGAATGTCACCCTCTATCTGAGTGATTTTTTGCTGTTTCAGATAGGCGAGCAAATTAACCAGTGTCTGGCGCGTCAGATCGGGCGCGCCATCAAATTGCAGTACCAGATCACCTTTTAATACCCCATTCTGGATCGCACCTTGAGGTGCCAGCATGCGGGTTTTAAACTGCCACTCTGGGCCGAAATAAAGTGTTGCAGCCAGCGCGGTCAGCAATTTTTGGGTCGACGCTGGCGTCATGAAGGTATCGCCGTGATAGGAAGCAATCGCAGTGGAACCCGGTTCATTGAATGCCAGTGCGATACGACTGCCTTCCGGCACCGAAATAGCGGCCTGAGCAGAGCCAACTGCAAACGCAGCAGAAAAGAACAGTAATGCAGAGGCAAAGAATTTCGGCATAATAAACAATCTCAACAGGGGATAGCGGAAAGCGTCATGTGCCGCTGAACCAGAATTTGTGCAGGCCGATTATAGAGAGCTCTCGCGCTGGCGCAACATTCACAACACAAACACAGCAAGATCAGGTATCTTATGCCGCGATTTTTGCATAGAACCCTTAACCAGGTGAGAACTACCCATGATTATTGCACCGAAAGTCCGTGGCTTTATTTGCACAACTACCCATCCGAGTGGCTGCGAAGCTAATGTCCGTCAACAGATTGCTTATGTGAAAAGCAAAGGCCAGCTGGCGAATGGTCCAAAACGGGTATTAGTGATTGGTGCATCCACCGGTTACGGTTTGGCATCGCGTATTACTGCTGCGTTTGGTTCCGGCGCCGCTACTATCGGTGTGTTTTTAGAAAAAGCGGGCACCGATAAGAAACCTGGTAGTGCAGGTTGGTACAACTCTGCTGCTTTCGATAAAGCGGCAAAAGAAGCCGGTCTATATTCCAAAAGTATTAATGGCGATGCGTTCTCTGATGAATGCCGCGCAAAAGCCATTGAGCTGATCAAAGCGGATCTGGGTCAGGTCGACATGGTGGTTTATTCACTGGCGTCACCAGTACGTAAATTACCGGCGACTGGTGAATTGATCCGTTCTGCACTGAAGCCAATTGGTGAGGTGTATCGTGCAACTGCGGTTGACACGAATAAAGATGAATTGATCGAAGCACAAGTTGAACCCGCAAACGAAGAAGAAATTGCAAACACCATCAAAGTCATGGGTGGCGAAGACTGGGAGTTGTGGATCAACGCATTAGATCAGGCTGGCGTATTGGCGGATGGCGTAAAAACCGTCGCGTACAGCTATATCGGCACCGACATTACCTGGCCAATCTACTGGCACGGCACCCTAGGTCGTGCGAAAGAAGATTTGGATCGTGCCAGCACCGCGATCCGTCAGCAACTGAGCAGCAAACACGGTACCGCGAATGTTGCGGTATTGAAATCAGTAGTGACACAGGCTTCTGCCGCCATTCCGGTGATGCCGCTGTATATCGCCATGTCTTTCAAACTGATGAAAGAGCAGGGCATTCATGAAGGTTGTATTGAACAGATCCAACGTATGTTCTATACCCGTCTGTTTGATGGCGAATTTGTGACTGATGATGCACAGCGTATCCGTATGGATGACTGGGAACTGCGTGAATCAGTTCAACAGGCGTGCCGTGATTTGTGGCCACAAGTGACGACAGAAAACCTACCTGAATTGACCGATTACAAAGGTTATAAAGACGAATTCCTGAAACTGTTTGGTTTCGGTTGGGAAGGCGTTGATTATGCTGCGGATGTGAACCCAGACATCAACTTTGATGTGGTCACACTGTAAATCACTCAAACCCCTCTGCAACGAGGGGTTTGTTTTTTATAACTGGAAAGATCTTTTGCCCGTCAAACTTGCCACGATTGGTGTTTAGGGTAGCGAGTATTCAGAAATTCAATTTTTGCCAAATCATTATCTAAACGTGTCAGTTTGGACACATCGTCATCAGTTAATTCATAAGAAAAATAATTAGTTAATTCCGGATTATTTCGCGTTGTATTGTGTTGCGGATAAGAGTGAACGGCTTCGTTAATCGCCTTCTGTGAATCAATCGCTTTTACGACATCCACTTTATTTGTTATGGCACTGACTATGGCATAACTTCTTACCGGTGCGCCAACCTCGTCGTTATTCAGCATACATCCCTCGATTTGTCGCGTAAGAAAAGTCTTATGTAATTAGGTCTACGCTATAAATAAGAATGGTTCCACTAATAGCTTATAAATGATCGGGCATGTCATAAAAGTAGCTTGCTGGCAGCAAGATTGCGTTATTTTATATCGTAAAAATGGCGCCCTTCTAAACCCGAAACATCAGGGTGTTCTTTACAAGATTCAGCTTTAAATTCATGAATTAAACCAGGGGCTGCTAAAGATATTACCGGGGATAAATAAAACAGATAGCCACCATCGGCAGTCATCCCTTGGTAATACGCAATTTCATTTTTATAACCTCGCAGGTAAGTGGCATTCGTACAAATTTTAACTAAGCCATTTTTAAGTGCTGCCACTGACAACTCGGCCATGCTCAATGGTTGGGCTGATGTATCGTGTTCGTCATTCCTGATGATGATTTTATGCCATGACATGGTATGTCTCCCATCCTGAGAACAAAACAGAACCCGCGAGTAATAAATGGATATCTTGAGTTAAGTATATAAGTAAATTTACCGACGAAAGTGTTATATGGCTAAATCGCTTAATTCTTGTTGTCACCTTGACTCGCGATTATCATTGCCGGCTTAGTTCAGCACTCGGCTGAACGACAGTGAACAACAAGGTATTTTATGGCTACGGTTAAAGAAGTAATTGCATTAGCAGCTAAAGCAGATGTTCAGGTGGAAATGATGTTTCCTGGGGAAGAGTGCGCGGCTTATGATGCCAAAGAATTATTGGAAGATACGGAATTCATGGCTCAGGATGAGATGAACGAAGTCTGTGAAGAGCAGTTTTTTGAGGAGCAAGATTCGGGGTTTGGCTTCGTGCAAAGCAGTTTTACCGCTTACAAATATGAGTCTGCGGAGTTTCGTTTTTCTTGTTACATCGGCTAGCGCTACCACTCGTAAACTGTCATTAAAGCCATAGTGCCAATAAACAAAAAGGACTTACAACAATCTGCTGTAAGTCCTTGATATATTTGGTGGCCCCTCCCCGGCTTGAACGGGGGACCAAACGATTATGAGTCGTCTGCTCTAACCACTGAGCTAAGGGGCCTGAATTGGTGGCATTATACGAAGTGATACACTGAGTGTCTAGTTATCAACAGGTTAGGCGCTCATAAAAGCGCCAACCTGTGATCTTAACTATTCATCCAGGAAGCTACGAAGAACTTCTGAGCGGCTTGGATGACGCAGTTTGCGTAATGCTTTTGCTTCGATCTGACGAATACGTTCACGAGTAACGTCGAACTGCTTACCTACTTCTTCCAAAGTATGGTCAGTGTTCATATCGATACCAAAACGCATACGCAGCACTTTCGCTTCACGTGCAGTCAGACCAGACAATACGTCACGGGTAGCTGCTTTCAGGCTTTCTGAAGTGGCCGAATCCGCTGGCAGTGCCAGTGTCGTGTCTTCAATGAAATCACCTAAGTGCGAATCTTCATCGTCACCGATCGGGGTTTCCATGGAGATAGGCTCTTTCGCGATCTTCAGCACTTTACGGATCTTGTCTTCCGGCATGCCCATACGTTCTGCCAGCTCTTCAGGATTCGGTTCACGACCCATTTCCTGCAGCATCTGACGAGAGATACGGTTCAGTTTATTGATCGTTTCGATCATGTGTACCGGAATACGGATGGTACGAGCTTGGTCAGCGATAGAACGCGTGATTGCCTGACGGATCCACCAAGTAGCATAGGTCGAGAATTTGTAACCACGGCGATATTCGAATTTATCGACCGCTTTCATCAGACCAATGTTACCTTCTTGAATCAAATCAAGGAATTGCAGACCACGGTTGGTGTATTTCTTCGCGATAGAAATTACCAGACGTAAGTTCGCTTCAACCATCTCTTTTTTCGCCCGGCGTGCTTTGGCTTCACCAATGCTCATACGACGGTTGATATCTTTGATCTGAGCAATCGACAGACCCGTTTCGTGTTCTACCTGCTGCAATTTCTGGATGGAGCGTTGTACTTCTTCATCCATTTTTTCCAGGCCGGCAGACCAGGCTTTACCGCTGCTTTTCGCAAATTCAAACCAACCATTGCTGGATTCGTTGTTGGTGAAAGCAGAAACAAAGTTTTTCTTTGGCATTTTTGCGTATTCAACGCAATAACGCAGGATCAAACGTTCCTGTACGCGCACGCGTTCCATCATGTCACGCATGCTGTTAACCAAACGGTCAAACTGCTTCGGAACCAGACGGAATTCTTTGAATACGTTCGCTAATTCAAGGATCTGTACTTTGGCTAAATCGCTGTCACGACCATTGTCTTTGATGGCGTCACGCGTTTTTTCGTATTGAGTACGCAGCGCGGAGAATTTCTCACGAGCGACTTCAGGATCCGGACCAGTATCTTCTTCCGCATCATCATCGCCGTCTTCATCTTCGTCATCATCATCGGTATCGTCTTCTTTCAGCGTTTCTTCATCTAACGCAGAACCGATGTTGGTTGCTGTTGGTGGTAAATCGTCATCTTCACTGACGAAACCGGAAATGATGTCGCCCAGACGGATATGACCGGCTTCAAAACGATCAAACTGATCCAGCAGGTAAGTGATCGCTTCCGGATATTCGGCTACGGAACTTTGTACCTGATTGATACCGTCTTCAATTCGTTTAGCGATGTCAATTTCGCCTTCACGAGTCAATAGTTCAACCGTACCCATTTCGCGCATATACATACGCACAGGGTCAGTAGTACGACCAATTTCAGACTCAACAGATGCCAGAACTTGCGCTGCAGCTTCTGCTGCATCTTCGTCGGCGGCATTGTTTTCGGTCAGCAACAGATCATCGGCATCAGGTACGTTTTCAACGACCTGGATACCCATGTCATTGATCATCTGAATAATGTCTTCTATCTGATCGGAATCAACGATATCTTGTGGAAGATGATCGTTAACTTCGGCGTAAGTCAGATAGCCCTGCTCTTTACCTTTGGCAACGAGGAGTTTTAGTTGCGACTGAGGGGTTTGCTCCATAGAACTCATCCGGTTGGTACTTCCTAAGGCTGATTTATCGCTCGGTGGCGTAAAATCCGCCGATTATAAAGAAACGACGGCCGTTTTGCACGTTAACGACAAAGTAAAAATCCGCCCCGTTATATTTTGTATAACAGGGTAGTAGTTTGTTCAGTGCTGTTCTTGCATCAAGTAGCTATATTCCCGTAACCGGGCATGTGTTAATCATATAGTGCCGCTGTGCCTGAAATTCAAGCTGACGACCGGTTATTTCGTGGATCGTTTGTATTCAGTTAGTAAAAACTGTAGTTCTTGTTTTTCTTCAAGATTCAGCTGGTGCTGATTTAATAAGCTGTCTAGCCGTTGCTGCAGATACAGATCGAGCAAACGATCGCAGACATCTTCCAGTTCTTGCTGAATGTTGTCACCGGCGGTGAGTTCATCCAGCATTGCCAGTTGTGCTAAAGCGCGTCCTTCTTTGGTATCACGCCACAGTTCCAGCAACTGACCGGTCGACATTGGGTTGTTGTGCAACTGCGCTAACAGCGTGAGTAACACCTCAATACCGGGTTCTTTTAATGATTTTAGCACATCCGGCAGCGGGGGGAGTAATGCCGCGACGGCTGGATGTTGCACGATCAACGCAATTGCCCGTCGGATCAGCGTCAGTTTGATTTTACCACCGGGTTTTGCTGCGGTGGCAGTCTGTTGCGCTTCTTGTTCCTGACGGCGGAATATCTCACGCAGACGCTTTTCATTTTCCCCCCAGCGTAATTGCGCGGAGAGCTTGGTCAGCAGACTTTCCCGGTTAAACCCTTCTGGTACACGACGGATCAGGGCAATCGCTTTATTGGCTAGTTCATTTTGTCCGGCTTCACCACTTAAATTCAAATCTCGTGTCAGACGTTCAAACAAAAAGTCGGCATACGATTGGGCATTATCCAGTTTTTGTTCAAAAACTGCCTGACCAAATTCGCGGATAAAGCTATCTGGATCATGTTCTTGTGGCAGAAACACAAAACGCAGATCTTTACCATCCTGCAAGCTGGGCAGGGCATTTTCCAGTGCACGCCAGGCTGCTTCTCGACCGGCATTATCGCCGTCGTAACAACACACCACTTCAGAAGTGGTGCGGAATAACAGATGCATATGATCTGAGGTTGTTGAAGTGCCCAGCGAGGCCACCGCGTAGTCAACACCGAATTGCGCCAGTGCCACCACATCCATATAACCTTCGACGATCAGGATGCGGGCCGGATTGCGATGCCGTTCTTTGACCTGATACAGGCCAAACAGCTCTTTGCCTTTATGAAAAATCGGCGTTTCCGGTGAGTTGAGATATTTGGGCGTGCCATCACCCAAAACGCGGCCACCAAAACCAATAACCCGACCGCGACGATCGCGGATAGGAAACATGATCCGATCACGGAAGCGATCATAACTGCCGCCGCCATCACGCCCGATCAACATGCCCAGTTCAACCAACTGTGCTTCGCTGGCTGCTGAACGAACCAGCGTCTGGCGTAAACCATCCCAGCCGCCTGGCGCATACCCAATCGCAAATTGTTTAACGATCTCGCCCGTTAAACCACGTCCTTTCAGGTATTCAATCGCCTGTGGGGCACTTTTTAACTGATTTTGGAAATAACGCGCTGCCCATTCCATCAGTTGATAGTGATCGGCTGAGGGGGCTGGCCCTTGGTTGTGAAAAGGTTGATCGTTGGGTACGGTTAAACCGTGCAGACTCGCCAGTTCACCAACGGCATCGGGAAAGTTCAGCCCGTCATACTCCATCAGAAAGCCAATGGCGTTGCCGTGCGCACCACAGCCAAAGCAGTGATAGAACTGTTTTTCCGGACTAACAGAGAAAGAAGGCGATTTTTCGTTATGAAATGGACAACAAGCCTGATAGTTCTTACCGGCTTTTTTCAGATGAACACGACCGTCGATTAACTCGATAATATCGGTACGATTCAGCAGATCATCAATAAACGATTGCGGGATTTTGCCAGCCATCTGAATTCCGTCTGCCAATAGAATAAGCCGCGCAATCGCAGGAAAGCGCGGCTTATCGAGAAAACTTAACGGTCTGTAAAATTAGTACAGACGGTTACGACGTGCGTTTTCGCGAGCCAGTTTCTTCATGTGACGTTTTACTGCAGACGCTTTAGCGCGTTTACGAATAGTAGTTGGCTTTTCGTAAAATTCGCGGCTGCGAACGTCAGACAGAACACCTGCTTTTTCGCAGGAGCGTTTGAAGCGACGCAGAGCTACGTCGAATGGCTCGTTTTCACGTACTTTAATAACTGGCATGTGCCTTTCACCTCGGTGTGAATGTTTTTCTGGCTGAAAGTCAGCCTTACTAAAAATGGTGCCGAATTTTAATCCCATGCATGGGGGTATGTAAACCCCGATCAGAACATGCTGGAGTAAAAAAGCGCTGAAATGTACCATAGCGCCTCATAAACGGTGGGATTTTTACCGGAGCGACCAAAAAATGCGGGTATTAGGCATCGAAACTTCTTGTGATGAAACCGGGATCGCGATCTTTGACGATCAACTCGGGATCCTCGCGCATCAATTATACAGCCAAATTAAATTACATGCCGACTATGGCGGGGTGGTGCCGGAATTGGCCAGCCGTGATCATATCCGCAAAACATTACCCTTGATTGAAGCGGCATTACAGCAGGCCGGTTGTCGATCCGAGGATCTGGACGGGATCGCATATACTGCCGGCCCGGGCTTAGTGGGGGCGTTGTTGGTTGGCGCTACCATTGCGCGTTCATTGGCGATGGCTTGGGATAAACCGGCGATCCCGGTGCATCACATGGAAGGGCATTTACTGGCACCGATGTTAGAAGAGCATACGCCTGAGTTTCCTTTTGTGGCATTGCTGGTTTCCGGTGGCCACACCTTGCTGGTGCGTGTGGACGGCATTGGTCAATATAAGATCCTCGGCGAATCAGTCGATGACGCAGCCGGTGAAGCTTTTGATAAAACAGCGAAATTATTGGGGCTGGATTACCCTGGTGGTGCGGCATTATCCAAATTAGCCGAGCAGGGTACGGCCGGACGGTTTGTGTTCCCGCGTCCGATGACAGATCGTCCGGGGCTGGATTTTAGTTTTTCCGGCTTAAAGACTTTTGCGGCCAATACGATCCGCAGCCTGGGTGATGATGAGCAAACCCGTGCGGATATCGCACATGCCTTCCAGACGGCCGTGGTTGATACACTGGCTATTAAGTGTAAACGGGCCTTGCAGGAAACCGGTCTGAAGCGGTTGGTGATTGCTGGTGGTGTCAGCGCGAACAAACAATTACGCACAGAATTAGCGGCAGTGATGAAAAAGCTGGGTGGTGAAGTGTTTTATCCGCGCCCGGAATTTTGTACCGATAATGGTGCCATGATCGCTTTTGCGGGTTTGCAGCGCCTGAAAGCGGGGCATACCACCGGGCTTGAGATTGTGGTTCAGCCGCGCTGGAATCTGGAAACCTTAGCGCCGGTGACGCCGTAACGGGTTATTGGGCCAGATCTTGGGCTCGCGGCCATGTAGCAGGCGGCTGATATTCTCGTGGTGACGCAGAATGATCAGGCAACAGAGCATGGCTACGGGCAGGGTAAATTCGGGTTTCAGGCAATAGGTATACAGCGGTGCCAATAACGCCGCTGCTAATGCCGCCAGCGATGAATAGCCGGTGAGCAGCAAGACCAGCAGCCAGGTCAGGATCATAAAGCTACCCATATCCAGCCCGAGTGGCATCAGGGCGCCAAGCGCGGTGGCGACACCTTTGCCGCCGCGGAAATGGAAATACAGCGGGTACATATGCCCTAAACAGGCGGCGATACCGATAAAGCCGAGATAGACCGGTGGAATGCCGAGATACCAGGTCAGATAAACCGGCAGGGTGCCTTTTAGCATATCCAGCAGAAACACGATCAGGGCGGCAATACGGTTACCGGAACGCAATACATTCGTCGCGCCGGGGTTATGTGAGCCATAGTCGCGGGGGTCGGGTAGGCCACAGCAACGGCTGATTAAGACGGCGTTACTGATTGATCCCAGCAAATAAGCCATGCCAGTCATGGCAAAAGCGAGAGCGAGCATGGATCTCCTGATGTTGTTCGCGGACACTATTTTTCTATCGGCGCTGGCTGGAGTATGATCCACACCAGATATCCACCTTCCAGATTAGCAGAATTAGGTTAAAACATGGATAAAGTCTTTATCGATCATCTCGAAGTTTATTGCACTATTGGTGTGTATGAATGGGAAAAACAGATCACCCAGAAACTGGTGCTGGATCTGGAAATGGATTTTGATACCCAAGCCGCTGGTGAGCAGGACGATATGTCATTGGCTCTGGATTATGCGGCGGTGTCAAAACGTGTCACCGATATGATCAGTACTCGCCCGATTGGCTTAGTTGAGGCGGTGGCGGAACAGACGGCCCAGTTGCTGTTGACTGAGTTTCCGATCTTGCGGGTGCGAGTGCGGGTGACGAAACCGGGGGCAGTGGTCAATGCCCGTGGTGTCGGGGTTGAGATCATTCGGGAGGCATAATGGCCCGTATTTATATCGGTGTCGGTTCGAACATCGAACGGGAACATTATCTACGCGCAGGCTGGCAAGCTTTGCAGCAAGTGTTCTCGGCATGCTGTTGTTCCACGGTTTATGAAAGTGATGCGGTCGGTTTTGACGGCGCACCCTTTTATAATTTGGTGATTGCTGCGGAAACCAGGCATGGTGTGGCAGAGGTGGCAGCGCAATTGCGGGCCATTGAGTTTGCCCATGGCCGTCCGGCAGATGCGCGCAAATTTTCCGGACGGACACTGGATCTGGATCTGCTGGCCTATGATGAGCTGGTGGTGACAACGCCGGTGGAGTTACCGCGCAGCGAGATCCTGCATAATGCGTTTGTGTTGCGTCCGTTTGCTGAGCTGGCGCCACAATGGCGGCATCCTCTCGCAGAGATGACGCTGGCGCAATTGTGGTCTGAATATGATGCTGAGCGCCAGCCCCTACGCGCCGTGGAATTCGACTGGCGTTAAATTTTAGATATCGTTCCAGCGACAATGCACGTCGCGGATCGCAAAAATACGGCGGCGACTGAGTTGTTGCCGTATGGCTTCCCCCGTGTAACCGGCTTCCACAATCGGTCTGACCGCGATAGCGGCAGCGGCGTCATACGCTTCTTGCACATAACTCGGTTGCAAATATTCTCGCTCAGCAAAACCAAGGCGACCGTGAAAATCGGCCTGACAGCAGAGTAACAGCTGTGACAAGCGCTCAGGCTTGCGCCAGACATCCAACCGATCAAACAGTTTCAGCATGGTTGCCGGACGCAGTTGTAATGCGGTATGCACCAACGAATGCAATTCGCTGACTAACAAGGCCAGATCGCGGCAATCATTGGGCACTCTCAACCGCTGACACAAGTTGCGGATCAAAGGCAAACCGCGATCGCCATGCCCATGATGGCTTGGTAAAACATGTTCAGGGGTTTGTGCCTTGCCTAAATCATGGCAAAGAGTCGCAAAACGTACCGCCAGTAAATCACTGCGTTGACTGGCTTCGCGTAATGCCATCATGACATGAATACCGGTATCCACTTCCGGGTGCCAGTCCGGGCGTGCCGGTACGCCAAACAGTGCTTCCACTTCCGGCAATAACACGTTTAACGCTTCGCAATCATGCAGGATCTCAAAAAAGATCTGCGGATTGCGATTGGATAATACTTTTTCCAGCTCTTTCCACACGCGTTCGGGTGTCAGATGGTTTAACTCACCGCTACGACTGAGTTGGCGCATGAGCGCCAGTGTTTCCGGTGCAATGGAAAACCCCAGATGATGAAAGCGTGCCGCAAAACGAGCGACACGTAATACGCGCAACGGGTCTTCACTAAAGGCGGGGGAGATATGACGCAAGATACGATCATTCAGATCGTTGATCCCGCCATAAGGATCGTAAAGCTGGCCAGATTGATCTTGTGCAATGGCATTGATCGTCAGATCGCGGCGCAAAAGATCTTGCTCCAATGTAACATCGGGGGCAGCGTAACAGGCAAAACCGGTGTAACCTTTGCCTTGTTTACGCTCAATACGTGCCAGTGCGTACTCTTCTTTGGTTTGTGGATGCAAAAATACGGGAAAATCACGACCCACAGGCTGGTAGCCTAAATCTAATAATGTCTGTGCTTCACTACCAACTACGACATAATCCCGTTCTGTGACTGGCAACCCCAGCAGATTGTCACGTACAGCTCCACCAACCAGATATATTTGCACCCGTTTTTCTCCTCTATTTTCACAGCCCGATTATAGCCTGCTTTGACTTCATCCGTGCTGCGGATTACTCTTCGATGAGTACTTACAGGATCAGCTGATTATGTATAAAGCCTTTTTTAGTCTGACGGAAAATCCGTTTTCGATATCGCCGAATCCTAAATACCTCTATATGAGTGATCGCCATACCGAAGCGTTGACACATTTAGTCTACGGTTTACGCGATGGTGGTGGATTTGTTTTACTGACCGGTGAAGTTGGTACCGGGAAAACCACCGTGTCACGCTGTTTACGACAGCAATTGCCAGACGATACCGATCTGGCATTTATTCTGAACCCCTCGTTATCGACCGAAGAGCTGCTGGCTTCTGTCTGTGACGCCTTCCAGCTCACTTATTCACAGCCCGCCACGTTAAAAATATTGTTTGATACTTTGCATCATTTTCTCTTACAAAATCATCAAGCCGGGCGACGGACGCTACTGGTGATCGATGAAGCACAGCATCTGATGCCAGACGTATTGGAGCAATTACGCTTATTAACCAATTTAGAAACTGATGATGCCAAATTGCTGCAGATCGTGCTGATAGGTCAGCCGGAACTGCAACAACTGTTACGGCAACCGTTATTACGGCAATTAGCACAGCGGATCACGGCCCGTTATCACCTGTTACCGTTAGATCTGAATGACGTTGATTCGTATGTTCGTTTTCGTCTGCAGGTTGCCGGCTGTTTGCAACCGATATTTACGCCATCGGCGATCAGAGCGTTACACCGCTTAAGTGGCGGCATTCCACGCGTGATCAATTTGATCTGTGAACGTGCTTTGCTGGGAGCCTATGCCGCCGGACGTGAGCGGATTAATGATAAATTACTGGCACAGGCCGCTTATGAAGCAATCGGTGTTCGTGATGAAGGTAGTACCGGCGCGGTATTAGCTTTTTCACTGGCGGGCATGCTGATGTTGGCTGCTGGCTGGTTTAGCTGGCAACAGTGGGGATTTTTACCAAAACATCCCGTGAAAAAAGTAACAGTACAAGTTGCTTTACCGCCGGATGCCAAATTGGTGAAACGCTTTGATCAAGCCATTGCGGAAGCCAGTTATGAAGATCAGGCTGTTCAACAGTTGTATCGGGTATGGGGTTTTGAAACGGCGATTGATGAGGCGCGTTGTGATAATGCACAACGCGCACGATTAGGTTGTGTGCAAGGCCAAGCCTCGCTCGATGACATTATTAAGTTGAATTATCCGGTTGTTGCCCGTTTGACGGGAAAACACGGGCAGGATTTTTATGCCGTGGTGTTGCATGTTGCCGATGGTCAGGCTGATGTATTGTTAGGGAGTGATCGTTGGCAAGTATCGCAAGAATGGCTCAATAAAGTGTGGGGACAAGATTACACCGCGCTTTGGCAACTGCCAGAAAGTAATAATAAAGTTATTTCTAAACGCAGTGGCCCAGCCGATGTGTTGTGGTTGGAAACCGTAGTAAGTCAGGCATTACATCAACCACCACGGAATAAATTATCGCGGTTTGATACACAACTGACGACTAAGGTGCGTCAGTTCCAGAAACAAGAAGGGCTGACTGCCGATGGTGTTGCGGGTGAACAAACTCTGTTACGGCTGGTGGTTCGAAGCCGAGAATCAGTGCCGCGTCTGAATGGCCGCATTCCAGCCCAGCAAACAGTCAATAACGGCAGCGATAGTTCAGAAGGAGGCGCCAGCTAATGTCACTATTAACCTCCGCATCTCGTCAGGCAAAACGAGTAGAACAAGCACATTTTTTCATGCCGGAAAGTCTTTCCGGTGAGCCAGGTCGTCGGGGGCTGTGGCTGGCATGGTTACTCGGTTTACCGGTCTGTCTTGCGCTCGGTGCTGCGACAAATTATGGCTGGCATCTGTTGCATAACGACCCGGTGGTACAAAAAATTGAAGTGCCACATGCAACGGAATTACCTTATAAGCCCGCAGAGCAAAATTATGAATTTGCTACCGAACCCTTGCCTGAAGAAATAACGCCAGAGCCAAATCTGGCGATAGACCCGACAACTGCTGAACCATCTAATGCCAAATCAGCAGAACCAGTCGCCGAGGTCGATTCAAAAAGTACGTTGGAAAAACGTTTTATGCAGGCAGTGAATGATACAGGACAGTCTGCTCCGCCTGCTTCGGCCACAGTTACCGAATCAGAAGCAACGCCATTGGCTGCATTACCCGCCCGGATCAGCCAGCAGGTTGCAGCAATGAAATATGGTGCACATGTTTATTCTTCTGTGCCGGCAAATCGCACCATCAATATTAATGGCCGGGATTATCATGAAGGAGATGAAGTGGTCAGTGGTGTGGTTTTACTGCGCATTGAAGCGAATGCCAGTATTTTTCGTGTTGGCTCGCAAAGTTTCAGTTTAAATGCGCTGACCGACTGGCGGGGCTATTGAAAGCATGATCTGACCGGTGCACTATAACTGATTGAGTTAAAAGCTAAACCAGCTGTTGGCGGATAATTTATAAAAATGACCGGAGAGGCCCCGCATGAGCAATGAAGTGGAATTGAAGTTTCTGGTCACTGAAGATGTCTTTTCACATCTGGAACTGGTGCTGAATTCACTTAAAGTTACTGAACGGCAGGATCAGCAATTAGAAAATATCTATTTTGATACACCGGAGCAAGCACTCCGCGGGCTTGATTGTGGTTTGCGGATCCGAACTTTTCGTGGCCTGCATGAGCAGACGATCAAAATGGCGGGCCAAGCGATAGGCGGTTTACATCAGCGGCCGGAATATACCTTACCCTGTAATAATAATTGGCCTGATCTGCGTGCGTTCCCTTCTTCTATCTGGCCTGCAGATACTAATGTTGGCTTGATTCAGCAATCGCTGGTGACCTTATTTCGGACCGATTTTCATCGTAGAACCTGGAAAGTGGCATTTGCCGATGATTCGCTGATTGAAGTCGCGTATGACATTGGTTTTATTGATGCGAATGGTCAACAGGAAGCCATTAATGAAGTGGAACTGGAAATTATTTCCGGTTCAGTTGAGCATTTATTCGCATTGGCGAAATTGTTAGTGACGCGACCTGGTTGGCAGCTGGGGTGTGCTTCCAAGGCGCAGCGGGGTTATCGACTGGCGGGCCTGAGTGCGGAGCCTGATGTTCGCAGGATGGGTTTCGTGCCGATAACACCGGAGCAAACGGTGGAGCAGGGGTTGATCACAGCCTTAGAGTTTTCCCTGCGGCATTGGCAATTTCACGAACAACTTTATATGCAACAGCCTTCTATTGGCGCGTTGTTGCAACTGCGTAGTGCTGCTTCACTGATCCTACATACTCGGTTGTTATATACCGAAGTTTATGCGGCATTAACCCCAATTGACTGGGAAGATGATCTGCAGTGGCTGATAGAACAATTGTCTTGGCTGGATGAAGCGTTGGTATTACAACGCATGCAGTTTGAATATCGACAGATGTTAAAAGATGCACCATGTCAGCATGAGCTCACCAGTGAAATTGCACGTCATGAACAACTATTACCGACGATTGAACAGACACAGGCATTGTTTTTATCCGTACGTTATTGCCAGACACTCTTAAAATTATCCGCGTGGTTGGCTCTGTATAAAGTGGAAAAACCAGATACGCCAGGGTTAACACAACCTATTCATTCGCTAGCTGTTCTGTCTTTGGAAAATAGTTGGCAGGAATTACTGTCACTCTCCAAACTTGGTGAAGCGTTAGATCATGAAAGCTATCAGCGATTACGTGAAATGTTACGCCATAACCTTCAGGTTGGTGTCTGTTTTGCTGCACTGTTTGACAGTGAACGCCAGCAAGGTTTTCGTTTACCTTGGTTAAATATGTTGGGGCGACTGTCAGATCTGGAACATATTGAGTGGATATTCGGTGCCGCTAATTGTATGGCTTGCCCGCATCAGCAGGAATTAAATAGCTGGCTACAGCAGGAATTAAGACCGCGACTGATTGAGCTGGATCAGATCCGTCAACGTGGAATTGGTATGCAGCCATATTGGGAAATAGGTGACGTCAATTAACGCACGGTCAATTATTCGCTGATTAGAAAAACAAAGGGACAGCATAAGCTGTCCCTTAACTTTAATGAGGCAACCAGGATTATTTCTGTTGACGCTTCATCGCTTCAAAGAATTCATCGTTGGTTTTAGTCATCGACAGTTTGTCGATCATGAATTCCATTGCGTCGATTTCGCCCATTGGATGAACGAATTTACGCAAAATCCACATTTTCTGCAGTTCATCTTGCGCTGTCAGCAACTCTTCACGACGAGTACCCGAACGGGTGATATCAATTGCCGGGTAAACACGTTTCTCTGCAATCTTACGAGACAAATGCAGTTCCATGTTACCGGTGCCTTTGAACTCTTCGTAGATCACTTCATCCATCTTCGAGCCGGTATCAACTAACGCAGTCGCGATGATGGTCAATGAACCACCTTCTTCCACGTTACGCGCAGCACCAAAGAAGCGTTTTGGACGATGCAGAGCATTGGCATCTACACCACCGGTCAGCACTTTACCTGATGATGGGATCACGGTGTTGTAAGCACGAGCCAGACGAGTGATTGAGTCGAGCAGGATCACCACGTCTTTTTTGTGTTCAACCAGACGCTTGGCTTTTTCGATAACCATTTCAGCAACCTGAACGTGACGCGTTGCTGGTTCATCAAAGGTAGAAGCAACCACTTCACCTTTTACCATGCGTTGCATTTCGGTTACTTCTTCAGGACGTTCATCGATCAGAAGTACGATCAATTCACATTCTGGGTGATTATTGGTAATACTCTGCGCAATATTTTGCAGCAGAATAGTTTTACCGGCTTTTGGTGGTGCCACGATCAGACCACGCTGGCCTTTGCCAATTGGCGATGCCAAATCAAGGATACGCGCGGTAATATCTTCTGTTGAGCCGTTACCACGTTCCAAACGCAGGCGTTTGGTTGGATGCAGCGGGGTTAAGTTTTCAAACAGAATTTTATTACGTGCATTTTCCGGGCGGTCATAGTTGACGGTGTCAACTTTCAGCAATGCAAAATAACGTTCACCTTCTTTTGGCGGACGAATTTTACCGGAAATGGTGTCGCCGGTACGTAAGTTGAAACGACGTACTTGGCTTGGAGAGACATAAATGTCATCCGGACCTGCAAGATAAGAACTATCAGCGGAACGCAGGAAACCAAAGCCATCCTGCAAAATTTCCAGCACGCCATCACCAAAGATGTCTTCCCCGCTTTTCGCGTGGGCTTTGAGAATGGCAAAAATGATATCTTTTTTATGCAGACGGGCCAGATTTTCCAGGCCCATAGATTCGCCCAGATGTACCAGTTCAGAGACTGCTGTATTCTTTAGTTCAGTTAGATTCATAGAGGTGATGTAGTTTCGGGAATTGCATGGTTGGATTGATTGCTGGATAAAGCTGCTGGAGAGAGCGCATCAAGCGGGTACGAACAGCATCGTTTAATCAAATTAGCATCAATTTATCAGGGCGTCTAGTTATCTGCAGTGAGAAATGGATGAAAATCAGGCATTATTAAAAACTGAGGAGGCTTTAGGCCCCCTCAGATCGCACAGATTAGATATTTGCGTCAAGAAACTCTTTCAACTGAGTCTTAGACAGTGCGCCAACCTTAGTGGCAGCGACAGCACCGTTTTTGAACAGCAGCAGAGTTGGAATGCCGCGGATCCCAAATTTTGGTGGAGTACCAGAGTTCTGATCGATGTTCAGTTTGGCAACAGTCACTTTACCGGCGTATTCGCCAGCTACTTCGTCTAGGATTGGGGCAATCATTTTGCATGGACCACACCATTCAGCCCAAAAATCAACTAAAACTGGGGTAGAGGCGTTTACTACATCACTTTCGAAACTGGCATCGGTCACGTGTACAATTTTGTCGCTCATTTTTTACTCCACATTTGCAATTCGTTTACTGTATCAATATAGGGGTACGAAGATGCAAATTAAAGGGATCAAGAAATAAAAGCCAAACAGTTACCTTAATTAATAGATACTGTTTATTATTGCAAACCTAATTTAATAAGCCTGTTGCCCATGAGCAAAACACATCTTACAGAGATCAAATTCGCTGAACTCGGACTGGAACCACAAGTTCTGGCCGGTCTGGAAGCTAAAGGCTTTCATAATTGCACGCCGATTCAGGCAGAAACGATACCGCTATTGCTGACCGGGAAAAATATTGCAGGTCAGGCACAAACCGGTACTGGTAAAACCATCGCCTTCCTCGCGGGTACCTTTAACTACTTGCTGACACACCCAGCCAGCGCTGAGCGTCGTAAAAATCAGCCACGCGTGCTGATCATGGCTCCAACCCGTGAGCTGGCCGTACAAATTTATAATGATGCCGTGCCGATGGCCGAAAGCTGCGGTTTTAAAATGGGCTTGGGTTACGGTGGCGATGGTTACGATAAACAACTTGCTGTATTGCAGGAAGGTGTTGATCTGTTGATCGGGACCACCGGCCGTCTTATCGATTATCTGAAGCAAGGTATCATCGATCTGGGCGCAATTCAGGTGGTGGTATTGGATGAAGCTGATCGTATGTTTGATCTGGGCTTTATCAAAGATATCCGTTACCTGTTCCGTCGTATGCCGCCACCAGTACAACGGTTGAATATGTTGTTCTCTGCCACACTGTCGCTGCGCGTACAGGAGTTGGCTTACGAGCATATGAATGAACCACAGCATATTCAGATCGAACCGGAACAAATGACCGGTCAACGCATCAAAGAAGAGTTGTTCTATCCATCTAACGAAGACAAATTGTTGTTATTACTGACGTTGATGGAAGAAGATTGGCCAGAAAAAGCGATCGTTTTTGCTAACACCAAACATGGTTGTGAAGATGTTCACGCTTGGTTGCAGGCGGATGGTCATCGTGTTGGTATGTTGACGGGTGATGTGCCGCAGAAAAAACGCCTGAAAATCCTGGAAGATTTTACCGCCGGGCATTTGGATGTGTTAGTCGCTACTGACGTGGCGGCTCGCGGTTTGCACATTCCTGATGTGAGTCATGTCTTCAACTATGATTTACCCGACGATGCAGAAGATTATGTGCATCGCATTGGTCGTACTGGCCGTGCTGGCCGCAGTGGACATGCGATCAGTTTTGCTTGTGAAGATTACGCGTTTAATTTGCCGGATATCGAAGAATATACCCGTCATCCGATCCCAGTTAGTAAGTATGATCCAAGCGCACTGCTGGATGATGTGACGCCTCCAAAACGCGTGATCCGTCATCGTCTGCCAGTGAATCGTAACATGCGTGATCGCCAGCCTGCTGGCCGTCGTCGCCCGGGTAATAAATCTTAACGACAGGATGTCTCACGTGGATCAATCTCCATTATATGCTGCAATTGATCTTGGCTCGAATAGCTTCCACATGCTGGTGGTGCGGGAAGTGGCTGGCGCCATCCGCACGGTGGCCAAGGTCAAACGTAAAGTGCGTCTGGCTGCCGGACTGGATAATGAACACAATTTGAGCCTTGAGGCGATGGCGCGGGGCTGGGATTGTCTGCGCTTGTTCGCCGAACAGTTGCAGGATGTGCCGCGTGAGAATATCCGGGTGGTTGGCACCGCGACTTTGCGTTTAGCGCGGAATGTTGATTCGTTCCTGCAGATCGCCGAACAGGTGTTGGGACATAAAATCGAGATCATTTCCGGCGAAGATGAAGCCCGTACCATTTACCAAGGTGTCTCTTGGACGTCGAGTGGGGAAGGCAATCGTCTGGTCATTGATATCGGTGGTGCCAGCACGGAGTTGGTGATTGGCGAAAGTAATGATGCCAAGTTGCTGAACAGTCTGCATATGGGCTGTGTTACTTGGATCAAACGCTATTTTGCCGATGGCCTGCTGAACGAAGCCAATTTTACCGCGGCTATCGAGGCGGCTAAAGTGGTTCTGCAAGACGTTGCTGAGGATTATCGTGCGCTGGGTTGGTTAAGTTGCGTGGGTGCATCTGGTACCGTACAGGCGTTGCAGGAGATCATGATTGCACAGGGGCGCAGTGAACGCGTTACGTTGGCAAAATTATATGAGCTGAAAGCGCAAGCGATCACCTGTGGCCATCTCGATATGCTGGTGTTGCAAGGCTTAATGCCGGAGCGACTCAGTGTTTTCCCGTCTGGGTTGGCGATCCTGATTGCTATCTTTGAAATGCTGCAAATTGAAAACATGACGCTGGCGGGTGGTGCGCTACGTGAAGGTTTGATTTACGGCATGATCGGCAAGCGCCGTAGTTGTGATGTGCGTGAACGGGCTGCTGACAGCTTGATCACCCGTTATCAGATGGATCGTATTCAGGCTGAACGAGTACGTGATGCTGCATTGTATGCTTTCCAGCAAGTACAGAAAGAGTGGCATCTGAGCGAACAGTATGGGCGTCCGATGTTGCGTTGGGCGGCGATGTTGCATGAGCTGGGGCTTTGTATCGAGTATAAAAAAGCACCGCAGCATGCAGCCTATATCATTGATAATATTGATATGCCAGGGTTTACTCCAGCACAGAAGCAGTTATTGTCTGCGCTGGTCTATAACCAGCGCGATGGCTTTAAACTGGAAGTGCTGGAGAAACAGAATGCGGTTTCTTTGCGTCAGGCAACCCGACTTGCTCGTTTGCTGCGTTTTGCGATCATTCTTTGTATGCGGCGTACTGAAGGTTCCGTACCTAAATTTGGTATCGAAGCAAAAGATGAACAGCTGATTTTACGTTTGCCGCTGGGTTGGTTGAATGAACACTACCTGCGAGCGTCGGAATTGCAGCTGGAAGCTGATCGTCAGACCGCGATGGGCTGGCCTACCTCAATTGAAGAATCAGATATCTGATTCTCGCTAACAGGCAGGAAAACCTGCCTGTATTCTTTTCCGCCCATTGATCTGTATTCCTATCGGTTATTTATTTTCCATTTGGTGTGTATTTCTTTTCTGCTTAAATTGGTCTTTTTATTTTTGAGTAAATAATACCTATTTTGAGGGTGTCTGTAGCCATTTCTTCATTTCCTTTCTTTGCTAGATACCAAAAAGTCACTTATTAATACCAATAAGATACCTTTGTGATCTTTGTCGCTTTTTTATAGCTACATTGGTTCTATATTGATACTGCACAACATCATTAGCAACATGAAAAATTTCAACGGCTCAAACATAAAAAAGAACTTGTCGATGGAGATGACGATCCACGTCACTGAGGCTGGAAACTGAGGAGCGACAACAATGTTAAAGTTATTACAACGATTCGGCGGCGCGATGTTTACCCCCGTATTGTTATTCCCGTTCGCGGGAATAGTTGCTGGTATATCCATATTATTAACCAACCCGCAGTTAGTGGGTTCAATTGCTAATTCTGATACGGTCTGGTTTAAACTCTGGATGATTATTCAGGAAGGAAGCTGGACTGTATTTCGTAATATGCTAATTATTTTCGCCATTGGTTTGCCAATCGGCTTAGCTAAAACGGCGCCAGCTCGGGCTTGTTTAGCAGTAATAGTTTCTTATCTGACATTTAATTATTTTATTGCTGCCATATTAACAACCTGGGGTGCTGATTTTGGGGTTAATTTTAATCAGCCAATTGGCGGTGTTAGTGGGTTAACTAATATTGCAGGTATTAAAACCTTAGATACCAGTATTATCGGTTCTATCTTTATTGCGGCCATTATGACCTATGTGCATAACCGCTATTTTGATAAAAAATTGCCTGATTATCTCGGTATTTTCCAAGGTACAGCTTTTGTAACCATTATTGGTTTTATTGCGATGTTACCGCTGGCATTTTTAACTGCACTGGTATGGCCAAAAGTACAAGGTGGCATTGCGTCTTTGCAGGTATTCCTGAGTCATGCGGGGGCACTGGGTGTCTGGATCTACACTTTCCTGGAACGCATTCTGATCCCGACTGGTTTGCATCACTTTATCTATGGTCCGTTCGTGCTTGGCCCGGCAGTCGTGGAAGGTGGTATTCAGGCTTACTGGATCCAACATATCGCGGAATTTAGTAACTCCACTGAACCGCTGATCAAGTTGTTCCCTCAAGGTGCATTTGCTCTGCACGGTAACTCGAAAATCTTTGGTGCCATTGGTATTGCCGGTGCAATGTACATGACAGCAAAACCAGAGAATAAAAAGAAAGTAGCGGGTTTGCTGATCCCTGCAGTGCTGACTGCAGTGTTGGTGGGGATTACTGAACCACTGGAGTTTACCTTCCTGTTCGTGGCGCCGTTCCTGTTTGCCATCCATGCAGTGCTGGCGGCAACCATGGCTGCGGTGATGTATATGAATGGCATCGTGGGCAACATGGGGGGCGGTTTACTGGAAATCATGGTGCAGAACTGGCTACCGATGTTCCACAACCACGCCATGAATGTTGTTATGCAAATCATGATTGGCAGTGTCTTTACCGTCATCTACTTCTTTGTCTTTAAATATTTGATTGTCCGCTTTGATGTGAAAACTCCGGGCCGTGAAGCTGAAGCCGAAGATATTAAATTATTCACCAAAGCGGATTATAAAAACCGTCAAGGTGCTCAAAGCGAAGATAATAAAGGTAGTCAGTTTGATGATCAGGCATGGCAATTACTGGAAGCATTAGGTGGCAGTGAAAATATTGCCGAAGTAAATAACTGTGCGACTCGCCTTCGTATCAGTGTGAAAGATGAAAAACAGGTGATGAGTGATGCAGCCTTCCGTCAAATTGGGGCGCATGGTGTGGTCAGAAATAAAGATGCAATACAAGTGATTATTGGTTTATCGGTGCCGCAGGTTCGCGACAGCATGGAAAACCTGATGAAAAATGCTTAATGATTAAATAATGGTTAAATCTGAGTAATTAAACCTGAATGGTTAAATCTAAATAGTTAAATAATTAATTAGTCGTAGTTGGAGATTAACATGAAAAAGTATTCTGTATTAGTTGCTGGTGGTGGTAGTACTTTTACGCCTGGTATCGTTTTAATGCTGTTAGATAATCTGGATAAATTTCCGATTAAAGAACTGAAATTTTATGACAATGATGCAGCGCGCCAGGAAACCATCGGTAAAGCGTGTGCCGTGTTAATTAAAGAACGTGCACCGGAAGTGGTCTTCTCTTACACCACTGATCCGTGTGAAGCATTCAGCGGTGTGGATTTCGTGATGGCGCACATTCGTGTTGGTAAATATCCGATGCGTGAGCTGGATGAAAAGATCCCATTGAAATATGGTGTTGTGGGTCAGGAAACTTGTGGCCCAGGCGGTATCGCTTACGGTATGCGTTCTATCGGTGGCGTATTGGAGCTGGTGGATTACATGGAGAAATATTCTCCGAACGCTTGGATGCTCAATTACTCTAACCCTGCTGCGATTGTGGCGGAAGCTACCCGTAGTATGCGTCCGAACTCTAAGATCTTGAATATCTGTGACATGCCAGTAGGCATTGAAGTGCGTATGGCCGAAATTTTGGGGCTGGCATCACGCAAAGAGATGACGGTGAAATATTACGGTCTGAACCACTTCGGCTGGTACAGCGACATTCGTGACCAGGCGGGTAATGATCTGATGCCGAAATTGAAAGAGCATGTCGCGAAACACGGCTATGTGGTGCATAAAGACATTGATTCTCAGCATGTTGAACCAAGCTGGAACGATACCTTTGCTAAAGCGAAAGATGTCTTCGCATTAGATACCAATACGTTACCAAATACTTACCTGAAGTATTACCTGTTCCCTGACTATGTGGTGGAGCATTCTAATAAAGAATACACCCGTGCTAATGAAGTCATGGATGGTCGTGAAAAACATGTGTTTAGTGAATGCCGCAAGATTGCAGCGCAGGGTTCATCGGCAGGTTGTGCACTGCATATCGATGAGCATGCGTCTTACATCGTGGATCTGGCGCGTGCGATTGCTTACAACACCAAAGAACGCATGTTGTTGATCGTGCCAAACCAAGGCTCTGTCACTAATTTCGACCCGACGGCGATGGTGGAAATTCCATGTCTGGTTGGCAATACTGGCCCGGAACCAATGCAAATTGGCAAGATCCCACAATTCCAGCTGGGTTTGATGAATCAACAGGTTGCGGTAGAAAAACTGGTGGTTGAGGCGTGGATGGAAAAATCTTATGCCAAACTGTGGCAGGCCATCACGCTGTCGAAAACTGTGCCAAGCGCCAGTGTGGCGAAAGCGATTTTGGATGATCTGATCGCTGCTAACAAAGACTACTGGCCAGAGCTGCATTAATCGCTGTTCAACAGGCTTTGCTGCGGCGAAGCCTGTTGAAACAGAAGATGAGGGGAGTTGTTCTTGGGTTAAGTCATGCCACCATTCGGTGGCATTTTTTATAGAGCTAACTGCAGTAATTGTGTTACATCATCCGGTGTAATATCGCCGTGTTCCCCCAGTTTTAAACGCCCATGTTGTCTTAATTTTTCAACGATAGCGGGAATGGCGGTTGCATCCAGACCATACGCAGAGAAGCGCGTTGGCACTCCCATTGATTCAAAAAATGCGCGGGTTTTTTCTATCGCTAACGTTGCACTCTGGTCGTCATCATTAGCTTCTTTAATACCTAATACGTGATCGGCATATTGCAGTAATTTGGCTTTTTTCTGCGCTTTCTTGTAACTCCAAACCGCCGGTAACACGATTGCCAGGGTTTGCGCATGATCCAAACCATACAGCGCCGTGATCTGGTGGCCAATGGCATGGATGGACCAGTCACCAGGCATACCCAGACTCAGCATACCATTCAGGGCTTGTGTTGCCGCCCACATGATATTGGCGCGCACATCATAGTTCATCGGATCGGTCAGTGCTTGTGGGCCATCTTCCATCAGGATCTTCAGCAGGCTTTCGGCATAATAATCCTGCACTTTACCTTGGACCGGATAAGTCATGTATTGTTCTAAGATATGCACCATTGCATCGACGACACCGTTGCCAACCTGACGAGCGGGCAAGCTGTAAGTGGTTTCCGGATCGAGAATAGAGAATGTAGGGCGCATCAACTCAGAGAACATGCCCATTTTATCTTTGGTTTCCCAACGGGTCACCACGGCATTACCGTTCATCTCGGAACCCGTTGCTGGCAGTGTCAGCACACAGCCAAGAGGTAAGGCTGTTTTAACCTTTGATGCGCGGGTGTAAATCATCTCCAGCGGATCACCTTCATAGCAACTGGCTCCGGCTATGAATTTTGTACCATCCACCACGGAGCCACCACCCACTGCCAGTAGATAGGTAATTTTTTCTTGTTTTACCAGCTCAATGGCTTGCATCAATGTTTCAAAATGCGGATTAGGTTCGATGCCACCAAACTCAAAAAAAGTGATGTTTTCTAAGGCCGCATGGACTTGCGCTAAAACACCATTTTTTTTGATGCTGCCACCGCCATAGGTGATCAATACGCGAGCATCTGCCGGAATTTCTTCTTTGATTTTTGCGATTTGACCTTTGCCAAAATGAATTTTGGTAGGGTTACGAAAACTAAAGTTGTTCATCTTCTTTGTTTCCTTTAACGGTAGGAGCGCTATTGTACGGGATAAAACTTGAGTGTTTCCTCAGCGGATGCATGCAATTGCGAGTCATGGTCTGTTGTGCTTCCTTTCTTTTGCGACAGCAGTGGCCCTTGTGTTTCACGACGCACATAAATCGCATGCAGATATTCGCTGGCCTTAAATTTCATAATGCTATAGTCGAAAATCGTGCCATCTTGGAAATTAGAGAGGGACGTGATTTGTAGTACCGGTTCACGACCTTGCAGATTCAATAACTTTTCTTCTTCTTTATCGGGTATTACCGGTGAAAACTCCTGATAACTACCTTCGATAATCAGACCCAGATTTTTCTCAATATATTCAAATTTTGAGCGCTCTAAGGTGCGGATACTCAGCTCGGGAAACAAGTTCACCGGCATAAAACTTTCTTCGATGATCTGCGGACGATCATTAATTTTTCGCAGACGTTTGGTGTAATACACGCGATCGGTGGTGTTGATTTTTAACCGGTTAGCAATTTCATCATCGGGATACACAATCGCGAATTCCAATACATCACTAGTGATGGTTTGTCCTCTTTCATTGGAACTCTCAAGTCCACTTTGCAATGGACTCATCAGGTGGACTACTTCTTTTCGCTTGATGTAGGTCCCACTACCTTGTTTTTTTTCAATCAAATCCAATACAACTAATTCTTCGATGGCTTTGCGGATCGACACCCGGCTGGCTTGATATTCTTCCATCAGTTGTCGTTCAGTCGGCAAGACATCGCCAATGGCAAATTCATCGGAATTGATGCGAAACCGCAGCTTTTTAGCGATATTTTTATATAACACGGTAACTCCTTCGCATGGCAACGGTCTGCTTTCCAGACAATAGCTTGGTTCAAGTGGTATTTATAGTACCAATTTAAGATCAATCAGGTAGCAAAGATGCATGAAATACCGGCACACTTCACAGGAAATGTGCCGGAGAGAAGGTTAAGGTGTGGCGAGTTGTGCGAGTGGCAGCAGATCAAGCAGGGGTTGCGGGTAGATACCCAGTGCGACCACCAAAATAGCGGAGAGCAGCACCATAAAACCACCGGTAGTGAGTGCCCAGTCGTTGCTGGCATCGCGTGATGGCATACCGGGTGTGCGCAGATACAAAATACTGATCACGCGCAGATAGTAATAAAGCCCGACTGCACTACCGAACACCACGGCTCCGGTCAGCCACCAGAAGTGGAACTGGATACCAACTGCCAGAATATAAAACTTACCGATAAACCCTAATGTCATTGGAATACCGGCCAGTGACAGGAACATCACCGTCATCGCTGCTGTTAACACCGGACGACGCCAGAACAGACCACGATAAGCGGGCAGGTCTTCCGCATCCTTATCTTGGTAAGGGCTGGACATCAGACTTACCACCCCAAAACTGCCAACAGATGTGAGCAGATACATCACCAGATAGAGCGCTACGGCTTCGAACGATAATGTACCCAGACGGCAGGCAATCAGGGCAACCAGTAAATAACCGAAATGCGCCGTGGATGAAAAACCTAACAGACGTTTCAGATTACTTTGCAGCAGGGCCAGTAAGTTACCAGTGACTATTGAAACAAACGCCAGACCACCCAACAGCTGATAGAAGAATGAATCAGTTGCAGGAATGGTATAGAACAAACGCAGTAACACGGCAAAGACAGCAATCTTACTGACCGTCGCCAGATAGGTTGTTACCGGAGCTGGTGCGCCTTGGTAGACATCGGGTGTCCACAGGTGGAATGGCACTAGTGATAATTTAAAACCAAAGCCAATCACCATCATACCCAAACCAACAATCAGCAAGGTAACGTGGGCGGTTTCGGTGGAGGGTAATTTAGACAGCTGTGCGCCGATAGTAGCAATGTCCAGACTGCCGCATTGTGCGTAAATCAGGGCAATACCGAACAGCAGGAATGCGGTCGCACTGGCGGACAACACCATGTATTTAACCGCAGCCTCCAGAGAACGACGTTGGCGGAACGCGTAACCGACCAGACCGAACAGTGGCAGCGACATCAATTCGATACCGATAAACAGTGCCGCCAGATGATGTGCCTGCGCCATAACGATAGCGCCGGTTGATGCCAGCAACAGCAACAGATAAAACTCTTCCCGGTTGTCGGGGAATTTTTTCAGCCAGGCCCGTGCAAGTGTTACCGTCGCCAGTGAACCAATGATGATCAGCGCGGTATAAAATACAGCATACGAATCAACAATCAGCAATGGCGTTACAATGACAGGCACTGCATGACTGGCCACTAACAAGCTGACCAGTGCTGCATTTAACCCGATGACGGTAATCAGGAAAACCTGACGATGGTTACGCTGCCATGCAATTGACAGCATCACTGCGATGGCTGTCAGTGCCGTCAGCAGCAGCGGTAGTTCAGCAATCAATTGTGCAAAGTTAAACATACATATCTCCTAAGGCTGACCGGTAACGGCAAGCGCACTGTCAGGTTGTAACAGTGTTCCCGTCATGCCACTGACATCCAGCACAGGCTGTGGATAAACGCCAAGGCCAACCAGCAAGGCAACTAACAGCAGCAAAATACCAAACTCACGCAGATTTAAACCGCGCAGTGGGGTATTCACTTTACCTTGTCCAAAACAAGCGCGTTGTAGCATTGTCAGTGAGTAAACAGAAGCCAGCACTAACCCCACGGTGGAAACAATGACAATCGTCGGTACAGATGGGAAACTGCCTAACAAGATCATGAATTCACCGACAAAATTACCGGTGCCCGGTAAGCCCAGTGATGCGACAGAGAAAAACAACATGATGCCCGGTAGATAGCGAAGGCGATGCCATAAGCCACCCATTTCTCGCAGATCACGGGTGTGCAGACGTTCATACAATTGTCCGCACATGATGAATAAGCCTGCCGCTGATAAGCCATGAGCCACCATTTGCACCACCGCACCCTGAATGGCGGTTGCTGTGCCGGCATACAGGGCGATAACCACAAATCCCATGTGCGAGACGCTGGTGTAAGCGACCAGGCGTTTGATATCTGTTTGACTGAACGCCAGTACCGCACCATAAATGATACCAATCAAACCCAGCGTCATGGCAATGGGGGCAAAATCAGCGGAGGCATGCGGGAATAGCGGAATACCGAAACGTAATAACCCGTAGGCTGCGGTTTTCAGCAAGATCCCGGCTAAGTCAACGGAACCGGCTGTTGGCGCCTGACTATGTGCATCGGGTAACCAGCCGTGCAGTGGTACCAGTGGCATCTTCACCGCAAAGGCGATGAAGAAACCTAACATCAGCATAAATTCCACTTCCGGTGCCATGCTGGTGTTCAGCAGTTGGGTGTAATCGAAAGAGAACACACCAGTTGCCCGGTAATGGATAAAGACTAATGCCAGAATAGAGAGCAGCATCAGCAAACCACTGGCCTGCGTGTATAGGAAAAATTTGGTTGCCGCATAAATACGGGTACGTCCATCAGAGCCACTGTGTCCCCACAGCGCAATCAGGAAGTACATCGGCACCAGCATCATTTCCCAGAAGAAGAAAAACAGGAACAGATCCAGTGACAAGAACACGCCGATAACACCACCTAAGATCCACAACAGGTTTAGGTGGAAGAAACCGACACGATCCTGAATTTCATTCCAGGAACAGACGACCGCCAAAATACCCAGCAGACCGGTCAGTGACACCATCAGCAGGGAAATCCCATCCATCGCTAAATGAACGGAAATACCGAAGCGGGGGATCCAAGGCAGCTGGTAATCGAGCGTCCAGTTGCCTTGTCCTGGCAGCACTAAAGAGAAATCATGTGATTGCCACAAACTGAGCGATAACAGTAGTTGCAGTGACATGGTCACCAGCGCAATCCAGCGCGGAATGTTGGTTCCTTTGTGGGTGAATTCCACCAACCAGCAGAGGAAGCCGCCAATAAACGGTAACAGTATTAACCAGAGTAAACTCACGACAGGCCTCCTAGTACACCAACAACAAAGTCAACACGACCAGCGCACCCAGACTCATGCTGGCGGCATACCAGCGCAGATTTCCGGTTACCATTTGCACACTCAGACGATTCAGTGCACCAACAACCAGAGCACAAAGCGCTATCATTCGGTCTAACGGGTCACGTTGTAATAGTTGTGCAATTGCCCGATATGGCATCACAAACAAGTGATGATAAAGCCAGTCAAAACCCCAGGCATTGAACCACAATGCGCTAAGCGGTTTGCCGATAGGCGAATTAGCCAGTTGACTCGCTAGTTTACGTTCACCCAGGAACAAGAATGCTGACAGCGCAATACCCGCGATGGCAATCGTTGCCGAGAGCAGTTCGATCAGTAACTTTCCGTCATGGCTTTCATTGACGGCAGGGAACACGCTTGCTAACGGTGGAGTGATCAACGCGCCGACAAAGGTAGACAGCAGCATTAATACCAACAGTGGCAAATGATGGCTGAGGCCATGCCCAGGATGTGCCTGCAGCTTACTTTCACCGTGGAACACGATAAAAATCAGACGGAAGGTATACAGCGAGGTCAGGAATGCACCCACCAGACCCGACAATAACAGACCGGAATAACCACCCTGATAAGCGGCAAACAAGATCTCATCTTTACTGAAGAAACCAGCGGTGACGAAGGGCAGGGCAGCCAGTGCGGAACCACCAATCAGAAACGCGGCATACACCAGAGGAATAGATTTGCGCAGCCCACCCATTTTGAAAATGTTTTGCTCATGATGGCAGGCAATAATTACCGAACCGGCCGAGAGGAACAGTAACGCTTTAAAGAACGCATGTGTCATCAGGTGGAATATTGCACCACCCCAGGCACCCACGCCTAACGCGAGGAACATGTAACCGATCTGACTCATGGTGGAATAAGCCAGAATTCGCTTGATGTCGCTTTGCACCAGAGCGGCAAAACCAGACAGTATCAAGGTGACTGCACCAACAATGCCGACCAGATGCAAAACATCCGGCGCCATCAGGAACAAGCCATGTGTCCGTGCAATCAGATAGACACCCGCTGTCACCATGGTCGCCGCGTGGATCAATGCAGAAACCGGTGTTGGGCCCGCCATTGCATCTGCTAACCAGGTTTGTAACGGCAATTGGGCTGATTTACCCACGGCACCACCCAGTAACATCAGTGTGGCGAACTCGATCGTTGGATCACCGGCAGTTAGTTTTTGTGGGGCTAACACCAGAATATCGGCAATATTCAGAGTGCCTAATTCACGGTAAAGCACAAACAAACCAATCGCGAGGAACACGTCACCGACGCGGGTGACGATAAACGCTTTCATCGCCGCAGCAATGTTATTGCGATCTTTATAGTAAAAACCGATCAGCAAATAACTGCACAGACCTACACCTTCCCAACCGAGATAAACGAACATCAGGTTATCGGCCAGCACCAAAAACAACATGCTGGTGATGAACAGATTGGTGTAAGCAAAGAAGCGTGAGTAACCCTCTTCACCGCGCATATACCATGAAGCAAACAGGTGGATCAGGAAACCAACGCCGGTAACCACACCCAACATGGTCAGTGACAGACCATCGAGATGCAGCACTAAGCCTACTTTCAGGGTGGCGGTGTTGATCCATTGCCACAGCGTCTGGTTGTAAATCGCGCCTGCAGTCGCTTGTTGCAGGAATTGCATACCGACAACGAGGGTGGTCAGTGCGGAAAGCCCGATACTACCAACCCCCACCAACGCCGCACGATTTTCACTCAGGCGACCTGCAGAGAATGCGAGGATCAGAAAACCGACAAACGGGAACAGACAAGTCAGGAATAACAGATTCATCCGCGCATCTCCTTAACCGCATCGACATTCAGCGTGTGGTGACGACGGTACATTCTCATCAACAGCGCCAGACCAATACTGGCTTCGGCGGCCGCAAGGCTGATCACCAGAATGTACATGATTTGGCCGTCTACCTGACCGTAACGACTACCCGCGACCACAAAGGCCACCGCAGAGGCATTCATCAATACTTCGATACTCATCAGAATAAACAGCAGATTACGACGGAGTAACAAACCGCATAAACCGAGTGAAAACAGGATGGCTGCGACGATCAGACCATGTTCAAAGGGAATGCCATTCATGCGTCATCCTCCTCGTTGCGGGTGGAAATAATGTCGCCGCGGCGGGTTTCTCGCCCCAGATGATAGGCAGCGACCAGACCTGCCAGCAGTAACAAGGAGGCCAGTTCTACTGCCAGTACATACGGGCCATACAAACTAATGCCAACCTGTTTGGCGGTAATCGGCTCACCAGTGATGGTGCCTTCAATGCCATGTAATGCCATATAAAACACGGCCATTTGGCCAGCACTTAACAGCAGAGGGCCAACCCAGGTCATGGGTTTCATCCATTGCCGCTCTTGTTCTTGCGCGGTGCCTAAGTTCAGCATCATCACCACGAACACGAACAGCACCATGATGGCACCGGCATAGACAATCACTTGCATAGCACCGACAAAGCTGGCACCGAGGCTGAAGAAAATCATGCCGACCGCAATCAGCGACACGATCAGATATAACAGGGCATGCATCGGATTGGTTCCGCTGATGACCCCGAGGGTAGCCAATATGGCGACTACCGACGATCCATAAAACGCGAGTTCCATATCAAGCGGCTCCTTAAGGCAGAATGCTCTTCACATCAATTGGTGCAGCTTCTTTCTGGGCACTGCCTTTCGGCTTGCCATCAATCGCCATACCACTGACACGATAGAAGTTATAATCCGGATATTTACCGGGGCCGCTGATCAACAGATCTTCTTTTTCATACACCATATCCTGACGACGGAATTCGCCCATTTCAAAATCAGGGGTAAGCTGAATCGCCGTGGTTGGGCACGCTTCTTCACAGAGGCCACAAAAGATGCAGCGCGAGAAGTTGATACGGAAAAATTCAGGATACCAACGTCCATCAACCCGTTCGGCTTTCTGTAATGAAATGCAACTGACCGGGCAGGCGACCGCACACAAGTTACAGGCCACACAACGTTCATCCCCGTCTGGATCACGGGTCAGTACGATACGACCACGATATCTTGGCGCTAAAGGTACCTTTTCCTCGGGATAACAGAGCGTGTCACGCGGGCGGAAGGCATGTGAGAACACCATTGCCAGACTGCGTAGCTGAGTTCCGACACCATTTACTATATGTTTTATTTTCACGGTCTTTTCCTCACTGCGCCAACAACACCATGGCACCTGTTACCAACAGATTGAGTAGCGTCAGCGGCAGGCAAACTTTCCAGCCAAATGACATCACCTGATCATAACGAGGGCGTGGTAACGATGCTCTCAACAAAATAAACAACATCATGAAGAAGCCGGTTTTCAGGGCAAACCAAACGATAGGCGGTAACCATGGGCCATGCCAACCGCCGAAAAACAGGGTTACCAGCAGGGCCGAAATCAGCACAATACCGATATATTCACCAACGAAGAACAAACCCCATTTCATACCGGCATATTCGATGTGATAACCATCAGCCAATTCTTGTTCCGCTTCCGGTTGGTCAAATGGATGGCGGTGGGTGACGGCGACTCCTGCAAATGCGAAGGTCACAAAACCAAAGAATTGCGGAATGATATTCCAGACATGACTCTGTGCTTCCACGATATCGCGCATGTTGAACGAACCAGTTTGCGCGACGATCCCCATCAGCGATAGCCCCAGAAACACTTCATAACTCAGTGTTTGTGCTGAGGCACGAAGGCTACCGAGTAGCGAGTATTTGTTATTACTCGACCAACCTGCGAATAACACGGCATATACCGCTAAACCCGCCATGGCAAAGAAAAACAGAATACCAATGTTGAGATCGGCCACGCCCCAAGTCGGTGTCACTGGCACAATTGCAAAGGCGATCAGGAATGAACTGAACGCAATCATCGGCGCCAGAACAAAGATCAATCGGTCAGCAAATGGCGGGATCCAATCCTCTTTGAAGAACATTTTGATCATGTCGGCAACGAGCTGGAATATACCGAACGGGCCAACCCGGTTTGGGCCATAACGATCTTGCCATAGCCCGAGCAGACGACGTTCAATAAAGCTCATAAACGCGCCAACGCCAACGACGACTAGCAGCACAATCAGGGCTTTTCCAACTGCAATAAGCAGATCGAGAAACTCTGCAGATATTGTCATGTTCTGACCTCCTGCAATGATTCAATCGTTGTGGCCAGCATGGCTGGAGTGAATGGCGCGATACCCAGTGGCAGACCCACCAGACCATCCGCTAAATGGTGACTGACTTTCAGAGGCAGCTCAAAACGCTGGTTATCCCAGACAAAACTGACTTGGCAGCCATCTTTTAATTGCAGACGTGCTGCGTCATCTTCACTGAGATATAACGTTGGTGCTGACATACGTTGCTGAATAACATCAGAACGTTGTGTCAGTTCATCACTACCGAATAATTGCCAGTAAGCAACGGCGAGTTGTGCACCATTTGGAACATAGGCTGCCGGGATGTCAGTGCAATACGGTGTGACTGCAGAAAGCCCGCTATCAAACAGATGGGTACCCGGATCACCCGCCCGTAAGTGACCACCAACTTCATCTTGGAATTTATTCCATGCAGAAGGTGAGTTCCAACCCGGTGCCCATGCAAAAGGCACTTGCTGGAAGGCTTCACGACTCCCGCTGTAACCTTCCATGGAAAAGGTAAATGCAGAATCACTGTCTTGCGTTGCTTGCGGTTCGCTGACATCGATATCTGCGCGCATGGAGGTTCGGCCACTATACCGGTGTGGTGAGCGAGCGAGTTTTAACCCTTTGATACGGAATTTTGCATTCGGTGCCGCATCAACCATGGCGCGCAGTGTTGGAACAGCTTCCACACAACGGTTAATGAGTTCATCCATGACACCCCAATCCATCCGACGATGCACCAACAGGCTGTTCAGCGCATGTAACCAGTGCCAGCTCTCTTTGACGGAACGGGTATTATCGTAATATGCCGGATCAAACACTTGGAAGAAGCGCTGCGCACGGCCTTCATTATTGATTAATGTGCCATCTGCTTCTGCAAACGTGCCAGCGGGTAATACCCAATCGGCAGCTGCGACCAGCTCGGTTTGCTGGTGGTCGAGCACGATCAGTTGTTGCACTTTTTTCAACGCGGCTTTAACGCGGGAAGCCGGCGCGCGACGTAACAGGTCATTTTCCATGACAATCAGTGTGTCGACATGGCCTTCTTCTACTGCAGTCAGCATTTGCTCTAATGTTTTGCCGCCTAACAAGGCGCTACCTACACTGTTAGCTTCTGCGGCCACGAGCGACAAACTGACATCCGGGTTTTTCTGGCGTAATGCACTGACGATATTAGCTGCGGCATCCAACAATGCCGGTGTTTCGCTGGTGGTACCGCTGATGATTAACGGATGTTTCGCTTTCGACAAACCATCGGCAATCTGACGGGCAACTGACATCAATGTGTCATCGGCATCCGGTACGGCTGGCGCTTCGCTATCCAGTAAATGCGCGACGGCAAAACCGAGACGTGCTTGATCAACATATGCCGCGTGGTAATGCACACAAGCCACATCATCGAGACGCGTGCTGTCTAAGCTGGTCAGATAGAGTGGGAAGCGATCATTCTGGCCAATATTCTGGATTGCTGCGATCTGCCAGACATCAACTTTCAACTCGGTTGCTTTCTGGCGAGCTTTTCCTTTCACCGCCTGACGCACGGCCAATGCCATGCGCGCTGCAGTCTGGGTCAAATCTTCACCTAACACAAAAATTGCATCACAGGTTTCAATTTCACGCAGCGTAGGCGTATTGACGCCACTATGGCGCAGTAACTCGGTCATTTTTTGCAGACATTGCCATTCTTTCTCGGCAACACCGCTGGAGTAATGTTCTTCACCGACCAGTTCACGTAAGGCGAAGTTACTTTCGATACTGGCGCGCGGTGAGCCTATGCCTGCGATACGTTTAGTACGACGTAATGCATCAGCCACTTTCTCAGCGGCTTCCGTGGTGCTGAGTTCAAATAACTGATTTTCATGCCGGTGATAGGCTTTGTATGGGCGTTCTGGCAGATTGACATAACCATAACCAAAACGACCACGGTCACACAGGAAGTAGTGGTTAATGCCGCCGTGATAGCGGTTTTCGATTCGACGCAGTTCACCATAACGTTCGCCGGGGCTGATGTTGCAACCTAAGCTACAACCGTGGCAGATGCTTGGTGCATACTGCATATCCCACTTGCGGTTAAAGTGAGCTGATTGGGTTTTGTCGGTGAATACACCGGTTGGGCAGATATCGACTAAGTTGCCGGAAAATTCGCTTTCCAGCGTGCCGGATTCTACGCGGCCAAAATAGACATTGTCGTGTGCACCATAGACACCCAGATCCGGGCCGTCAGCGTAATCTTTGTAATAACGCACACAGCGGTAACAGGCGATACAACGGTTCATTTCATGCGAAATAAACGGGCCGAGATCCTGATTTTCATGTGTGCGTTTAGTGAAACGGTAACGACGGGTGTTGTGTCCGGTCATGACCGTCATATCTTGTAAATGACAGGCGCCACCTTCTTCACACACCGGGCAGTCGTGCGGATGATTCATCATCATCCATTCATTGACGCTCTTACGAAATTCGACCGCTTCTTCGTCTTCAATTGATATATAGCTGCCATCACTGGCCGGTGCCATACATGACATTACCAGACGCCCGCGTTTGTCATCGGGGCCGGAATATTGTTTTACTGCGCATTGTCGGCAAGCACCCACGCTACCCAACGCCGGGTGCCAGCAGAAATACGGTACGTCTAACCCCAGAGACAGACATGCCTCAAGCAGGTTATCGGAACCGTTGACTTCATATTCTTTGCCGTCTACATGAATTGTGGCCATAGCAACATTACTTCCTTTTCTGTACGTCCGGCGAGTCACTCACCGGACAGGCAATCACCAGCGTTGGTTCAGCAAATTTGGCTGTATTCCGGTTGGGATCGGCGTTGCCAACATAGGTTCGGTGGTGATACCCGCTTCAAATTCAGATCTGAAATATTTGATCGCACTTTGCAGTGGTTCGACGGCGCCAGGTGCATGAGCACAAAAGGTTTTCCCCGGGCCCAGTTGGCGACACAGCTGCTCCAGCGTTTCAATATCGCCACGCTGACCTTCGCCTTTCTCCAACGCCTGCAGAATTTTCACGCTCCATGGCAATCCTTCACGGCACGGTGTGCACCAACCGCAGGATTCACGCGCAAAGAATTTTTCCAGATTCAGCGTCAATGACACCATGTTGATTTCGTTATCAACGGCCATTGCTAACGCAGTGCCCAGACGACTGCCTGCTTTACCAATTGAGTCAAAATCCATCGGCAGATCAAGATGTTGTTCGGTCAGAAAATCGGTACCGGCGCCACCGGGTTGCCAAGCCTTTAAGGTCAAGCCATCCCGCATCCCACCGGCGTAATCTTCCAGAACTTCACGGGCTGTTGTACCAAACGGTAGTTCCCATAAGCCCGGATTTTTTACCCGACCGGAGAAACCCATCAGTTTGGTGCCAGTGTCATTACTCTTACCGGCAGAAATGCCGCGATACCAATCCACCCCGTTTTGCATGATGGACGGAATGTTATTCAGCGTTTCCACGTTATTTACGCAAGTCGGTTTACCCCAGGCGCCCGCCAGAGCTGGGAATGGGGGTTTGGCGCGCGGGTTGGCGCGACGACCTTCCAGCGAGTTGATCAATGCAGTTTCTTCACCGCAGATATAACGCCCGGCACCGGTGTGCACAAACAACTCAAAATTAAAGCCAGTGCCGAGAATGTTTTTACCCAGGAAACCCGCTTTGGTGGCTTCTTCAATGGCCTGACGCAGACGTTGTGCGGCCTCGATATACTCGCCGCGCAGGAAGATATAACCACGATAGGCTTTCAGTGCATACGCACCAATCAGCATGCCTTCGATCAGTTGATGTGGCAGTTGTTCCATCAACAGACGATCTTTGTAAGTGCCGGGTTCCATTTCGTCGGCATTACAAAGAATGTATTTTTTGTCGAATTGCGGGTCCATGGGCACGAGGCTCCACTTCACACCAGTCGGAAAGCCCGCACCACCACGACCACGTAAACCGGCAGCTTTAACCTGATCGGTTACTGCCGTTGGTACCATGGCCAGTGCTTTTTCCGCCCCGACATAACCTTGTTTGGCTCGATATTCATCAAACCAGACCGGCTGCTGATCGACACGCAACCGCCAGGTGAGGGGATGAGTTTCAGCAGTTCGGATCATGGATATTGCTCCAGCAGTTCGTCCAGTTTATCCACGCTCAGATGACTGTGAGTATCATCATCAATCATCATGCTGGGCCCTTTGTCACAGTTGCCAAGGCAACAGACAGGTAGCAAGGTAAAACGTTCGTCAGCCGTGGTTTGGCCGGGTTTGATACTGAGTTTTTCTTCCAGCGCTTGTTGAATGGTCTGATAACCATTGATAAAGCAAACCACGCTGTCGCAATAACGAATGACATGCCGCCCAACCGGACGACGGAAGATTTGGCTGTAAAACGTAGCGACACCTTCCACATCGGATGCCGGAATACCCAATACATCGGCAATCGCATAGATCGCACCATCAGGCACCCAACCACGTTCTTTTTGCACCAGTTTCAGTGCTTCGATAGTGGCAGCACGCGGATCTTCATAGTGATGCATCTCGTGCTGGATCGCCGCTAGTTCTGACGCTGATAGCGCAAACGGCTCATTTTGACATTGGCATTGATGACTCATAATTAGCGATCCACATCTGACATAACGAAATCGATACTACCCAGATACACAATCAGATCTGACACCAGTTGTCCGCGGATCACCGAAGGGATCTGCTGTAAATGTGGGAAACTTGGTGTGCGGATCCGTGTGCGGTAGCTCATGGTGCTGCCATCACTGGTCAGGTAGTAACTGTTGGCACCTTTGGTGGCTTCAATCATCTGGAATGATTCCTGCGCCGGCATAATTGGCCCCCAGGAAACTTGCAGGAAGTGATTGATCAGGGTTTCAATATCCTGCAACGTGCGATCTTTTGGCGGCGGCGTCGTCAGTGGATGATCGGCTTTAAATGGCCCGGCTGGCATGTTGTGCATACACTGCTCAATGATACGCATGCTCTGGCGGATCTCTTCCACACGCACCATAGCGCGGTCATACGCATCGCCGTTTTGACCCACTGGCACATCAAAATCGAAATTTTCATAACCGGAATAAGGGCGCCATTTACGTAAGTCGAAGTTCAAACCGGTTGCGCGTAGCCCGGCACCGGTCACCCCCCAACTGAGAGCTTGCTGCGTGTTGTAGGCAGCAACACCCACGGCACGACCCATCAACACGCTGTTTTTCAAGGCCGCTTTAACATAGTCATTCAGGCGATTAGGCAGCCAATCCAGCAAATTATCTTTTACCAGACGTTGCCAACCTTCTGGCAGATCGTGCGCTACCCCACCGATACGGAACCATGACGGGTGCATACGTGCACCGGTTACGGCTTCGATGATGTTGTAAATTTTCTGACGGTCGGTGAAGGCGTAAAACACTGGTGTCATGGCGCCGACGTCTTGAATATAGGTGCCCAAAAACAGCAGATGGCTGTTAATGCGGAACAACTCAGACATCATAATGCGGATGTATTTGACTCGTTCCGGCACTTCGATGCCGGCCAGTTTTTCCACTGACAGCACATATGGCAGGTTATTCATTACACCACCGAGGTACTCCACCCGATCAGTGTAAGGAATATAACTGTGCCAGGATTGGCGTTCGCCCATCTTTTCCGCACCACGATGGTGGTAACCAATATCAGGCACGCAATCGAGGATCTCTTCACCATCTAACTGCAGCACTAAGCGGAACGCACCGTGCGCAGACGGGTGGTTCGGGCCTAAGTTCAGGAACATGTAATCTTCGCTGCTGGTGCCGCGCTTCATGCCCCATTCTTCAGGCTTAAATAACAACTGTTCTTGCGCTTCATCCTGACGCATTTCATCCAGCATAAACGGTTCAAATTCAGTCGCTCGAGCCGGATATTCCTTACGCAGCGGATGCCCTTTCCAGTTTTTCGGCATCAGAATACGCGTTAGATGAGGATGCCCGTCAAAATGCACACCAAACATGTCCCAAACTTCCCGCTCATACCAGTTGGCATTCGGGAATTCACCAATGATGGATGGCATCTTCAGATCTGCTTCCATCAGCGGTATTTTCAGGATCACATCGCTGTTTCGTTCTATCGATAAGAAGTGATAGAACATGGTGAATTCAGATGCAGGTAACCCATGACGGTGGGTACGCAGACGTTCATCGGTCGCATGCAAGTCATATAACATCACGAATGGTTTGGGTGCATGACGAAGATAACGAATAGCGTTTAGCAATATTTCGCGTTTGATCCAAACGACCGGAATACCCATCCGTGTATTTTGAACATGCAAAATGTCATGCGGAAAACGATGCAACAGTTCTTGCACGACGGGCGCATCTTGCAGATCACGGGTTTGCCATAACTGCATATCTGGATTGGTCGGAAATTGTTGTGTCAGCTTGATCATGATATGGCCCTTACAACTTATCCGGGGTTGGCAAATTCGTCACCGCGATCCGTTCTTCGCGTAGACGTTCTTTTTCGCAAGGCATTTGTGCACGATAAACACCTTGATCGCCAACGACCCATGACAGCGGACGACGTTCTTCACCAATCGATTTTTGCAGCAACATTAACGCTTGCAGGAATGCTTCTGGGCGAGGCGGGCACCCAGGAATATAGACATCAACAGGCAGGAATTTATCGACGCCTTGCACGACCGAATAAATGTCATACATGCCACCTGAGTTGGCGCAAGCGCCCATACTGATCACCCATTTGGGTTCCAGTAACTGCTCATATAAACGCTGGATAACCGGCGCCATTTTGATGAAAGGTGTGCCGGCAATAACCATAAAATCGGCCTGACGGGGTGAGGCACGAATAACTTCTGCCCCAAAACGAGCCACGTCGTGTACCGCGGTAAATGCAGTTGTCATTTCTACATAACAACAGGAAATACCGAAGTTATAAGGCCAGAGAGAGTTCTTCCGGCCCCAGTTCACGGTTGAATTCAGAACGTTTTCCAATTTGCCGAGCAAAATGCCGCGGCCAACTTCCTGCAAGGGATCATCCACCGTCTGTTTCTTTTCAGCCGGATAACGCTCGATCGGTGCATTCGGATCGATTCTGGTCAGGGTGTACTTCATGACAAGCCTCGCAGTTACTTGGATTGGTCAGTATTGTTAGATGGTGTTGGCTGGCGTTGTGGTGCCCAGTCGAGCGCGCCAATGCGCCACAAATAGACCAGTCCAACCAGCAACAGCACGATGAAGGTGGCAGCCTCGACAAAGCCAACCCAACCACTTTCACGTACCGAAACGGACCATGCGAACAGGAAAAGCGCTTCTACATCGAAGATCACAAAGAACATCGCGATCAGATAAAACTTTGCAGAAAAACGCAGACGAGCAGTGCCGACGGAATCGACACCTGATTCAAAAGGAGTATTTTTGCTTCGACCCTGAGCTCTACCGCCCAGAAATGCGGCCAGACCAATCATAATGCTGCACAGGCCTATTGCAGCTAAAACATAAAATAAAAACGAGCCGTTATGAGCCAAACCAGCCATATGCCACCTCTGTTAACAACCACTCTGTAGCTTTAATTATCTGTAATGATGTGTAGTGAGAAGACGACCTGTCGCAGAATTTACAATATGAACGAGTCGGGCAGCCGGGTCATCATGATAATGGCGGGGTCGCTGGCTCTGCACATCTTGGATCTGAAGGCAGGTGCTGTTATCCACACGAGTTCCATTTCAGCCTAGTTAATCACAACAATACTAGCCAGACAGAATGTCAAAATCGTGAAGAAAAACAATTAAGCCTTATTCAGCATACACTTATTCTATTCCCTATGTTAAGGGAGTGTTTTGCAAAGGTGTATTTCAAAGCGTGGTTTGTGTGACCTTGGACAACAAATTTGTAACAACTAGCTAGAGGTAATCCTCAAATAAATCGTACGAGCAAAATAAGTGGTTACGTTTACATCCAGTCAATATAAGCACTTAGCCATTGGTCAATTTCTTGGTAGGTATCAAATGAATGTCTATTGCAAATTATATTCTATTGTAACGCAATGTAACTTAGCTTCTGACCCTGATAAATTCACTAAATTATAACAATTCGCACCTTCAAATCTGAAATGTGTAAGCGCTTTCATTGTTTTGCAGATAACAATTGCCATCCTTGAGTCTAGATAGCGGCACATCTGGCCAAAAGTGTTACCTAATTCCCGAAATTGAAGAAATTCGATGTAAACGATTTCATATTGCTGGGAAGATCACAAAAGACTAACAAGAAACTGAGTAATGTTATTGACGAACACACTCGATGACAAAACTGTTGTTGGGTATTTCCGTAAAAGTGCTTTGCAGCAAAAAAATAAAGACTGGAGAAAAACCGAATGAATAAGTTCTCTAAAATAGCTGTAATTGTAGCCGGCCTGACTATTGGTGCCGCAGCTCAAGCTGAAACTCTGTTAGGCTTTACGATTTATAAATACGATGACAACTTTATGTCAGTAGTTCGTAAGGGCATCGAAAAAGAAGGTGCTCAAAATAAAGATGTCAAACTGCTGATGAATGATTCGCAGAACGACCAGTCTAAACAGAACGACCAGATCGATGTATTGATTTCCAAAGGCGTGAAAGCGCTGGCTATCAACCTGGTTGACCCTGCCGCTGCTCCAGTAGTAATTGAGAAAGCGAAAGAAAACAACATTCCGATTGTGTTCTATAACAAAGAACCAACTAAAGAAGCACTGGATAGCTACGACAAAGCTTATTATGTAGGTACTGATTCAAAAGAAGCCGGTATCATCCAAGGCGATATCATTGCTAAACAATGGAAAGCTCACCCAGAGTGGGATTTGAACAAAGATGGCGTGATTGACTATGTACTGCTGAAAGGCGAACCAGGTCATCCAGACGCTGAAGCACGTACTACTTATGTTGCTAAAACTCTGAATGAAAATCACAAGATCAAAACCAATGCTCTGAATATGGATACCGCCATGTGGGATACCGCACAGGCGAAAGACAAAACTGACGCATGGTTGTCTGGCCCTAATGGCGAGAAGATCGAAGTCGTCATCGCGAACAATGATGGTATGGCAATGGGTGCTGTAGAAGCACTGAAAGCACACGGCAATACTAAAATTCCAGTATTTGGTGTCGATGCTCTACCTGAAGCACTGGCGATGATTAAGGCTGGTTCAATGGCTGGTACCGTTCTGAACGATGCGAGCAACCAAGCAAAAGCAACATTTGATCTGACCAAAAACCTGGCAGAAGGCAAACCAGCAGGTGAAGGTACTCACTGGAACATCGTCAACAAAGTGGTTCGTGTACCATATGTTGGTGTTGATAAAGCGAACATGGATCAATTCAAGTAATACAACAAACCCTTCAAAATAGACCTAATAAGAGGAGGTTTTCCTCCTCTTATTTCTTTATGGTTGTGGCAATATTATGGCTGATATCACAGTGAATCATTCTCAGGAATATCTGCTGGAAATGGCGGGTATTTGTAAAGAGTTTCCAGGTGTAAAAGCCTTGGATAATGTGAATCTTAAAATTCGTCCTCATTCTGTTCATGCCTTAATGGGTGAAAATGGTGCAGGTAAGTCAACATTATTAAAATGTTTGTTTGGTATTTATGAAAAAGATGCCGGAACAATCATTTTTCAAGGTAAAGAAATTAATTTCCACTCAGCCAAGGAAGCATTAGATAATGGTGTTTCAATGGTGCATCAGGAATTAAACCAGGTTAGGCAACGTTCCGTGATGGATAATATGTGGCTGGGTCGATATCCAACCAAAGGCATGTTTATCGATCATGATAAAATGTACCGTGACACTAAAAAAATATTTGAAGAATTGGGTATTGATATCGACCCGAAAGATAAAGTTGGCACTTTATCTGTTTCTCAAATGCAGATGATTGAAATTGCAAAAGCATTTTCTTATAACGCCAAAATTGTAATTATGGATGAGCCAACTTCTTCGTTGACGGAAAAAGAAGTTAATCATCTGTTTACCATTATTAGAAAATTAAAAGATCGTGGTTGTGGCATTGTTTATATCTCACACAAAATGGAAGAAATATTCCAATTGTGTGATGAAATTACGATCTTACGCGATGGACAATGGGTTGCTACTCAGTCGCTGGAAGGGCTGGATATGGACAAGATCATCGGCATGATGGTCGGTCGTGAATTAACCCAACGTTTTCCTCCTAAAGTAAACAGACCTAAAGAAGTAATTCTTGAAGTTGCAGGCCTGACTGCATTAAATCAGCCATCCATCAAGGATGTTTCTTTCCAACTGCGTAAAGGCGAAATTCTCGGTATTGCTGGTCTCGTCGGTGCTAAACGAACTGAAATTGTAGAAACCATTTTTGGTCTGCGTGACAAAGCTTCAGGTACCATTAAATTACATGGTAAAGAAGTTCAAAATACAGATGCGCATGATGCGATCCGTAATGGTTTTGCATTGGTGACTGAAGAACGTCGTTCGACGGGTATATATAGTCAGCTAGATATTGCCTTTAATTCATTGATTGCCAATATGGAACAATATAAAGGCTTTGGTGGTTTATTAGAAAATAAACGAATGAGAAGTGACACTCAATGGGTTATTGACTCCATGCGTGTTAAAACACCAAGCCAGAAAACATCAATAGGATCACTATCTGGTGGTAACCAACAAAAAGTTATTATTGGCCGCTGGTTATTAACTCAGCCGGAAATACTAATGCTGGACGAACCAACTCGCGGTATCGATGTTGGTGCAAAATTTGAAATATATCAACTGATGCTTGAACTCGCCAAAAAAGATAAAGGCATTATCATGATTTCATCTGAAATGCCGGAGTTATTAGGTATCACAGACCGTATTCTGGTTATGAGTAATGGTCGTGTAGCGGGTATCGTTGAAACAGAAAAAACCGATCAGCAAGAAATTATGCGTTTGGCAGCTCTATATTTGTGATCCGAGGATGTTCAATATGAATGTATCAAAAACTTTAGACTACCTGAAAAATGGTGGCATTTATGTGGTTCTTTTTATTCTATTGATGATTATCATTGTTAAAGAACCATCATTTTTAAGCTTAAATAACTTTAGTAACATCCTTACCCAATCTTCTGTACGCGTTATTATCGCGTTAGGTGTGGCTGGTTTGATTGTTACGCAAGGTACTGACTTGTCAGCTGGTCGTCAGGTTGGTTTAGCGGCAATTGTAGCTGCAACCATGCTGCAGGCAATGACCAACGTTAATAAGGTATTTCCTTCCATCGGTGAAGTACCAATTCCTGTTGTTATCCTGATTGTCTGCGTAATTGGTGCTTTCATCGGTTTTGTGAACGGTTTTATCATCGCAAAACTGAACGTAACGCCATTTATTACCACCTTGGGTACCATGATCATTGTGTACGGTGTGAACTCCCTGTATTACGATTTAGCAGGTGCATCTCCAATTGCTGGTTTCGACCCTCGCTTTTCTAGCTTCACCCAAGGGTTCTTTAAATTTGGTACCTTTAAGCTATCTTATCTGGTTATTTACGCCGCTATTGCTACCGCATTTATTTGGGTGCTGTGGAATAAAACCAAATTTGGTAAAAACATCTTCGCTATCGGTGGTAACCCAGAAGCAGCAAAAGTATCTGGTGTTAACGTAACTGTTAACCTGATCCTGATTTATATGCTGTCAGGTGTGTTTTATGCCTTCGGTGGTATGTTGGAAGCAGGCCGTATCGGTAGTGCGACTAACAACTTAGGTTTCATGTATGAGTTGGATGCTATCGCGGCGTGCGTAGTGGGCGGTGTGTCATTCAGCGGTGGTGTTGGTACTGTACTGGGCGTTATTACCGGTGTAATCATCTTCACCGTTATCAACTATGGTATGACTTACATCGGTGTGAACCCTTACTGGCAGTTCATCATCAAGGGCGCAATCATCATCATGGCTGTTGCGCTTGACTCACTGAAATACGCCAAGAAAAAATAAATTTGTTTCACCCCTTAGATATGAATCGGACTCCCCGGCAACGCGGAGTCCGAATTTTTTGTAAGTGAAATATTCACAAACGAATTAGAATATGAATATAAATAATCCGGCTGAAAATATTCAGCCGGATTATTTTAATAGAGGAGAATTAACGTGTTTCTTGTGGTGCTGCCGCGGATGATTGGCGTCTGACTAATACCGGGCGGAAAACCTGAGCGGTTGTTTCCGGCGCTTCGCCAGTGGCCAATTGTAATGCCATTTTTGTCGCTTTAGTGGCCATCATTGAAATAGGGTAACGCATGGTGGTTAATTTGGGCCGTGAGAAACGTGCAAAAATAACATCATCAAAACCGACGACGGAAACATCTTCCGGCACGCGAAAACCATTATCGATCAAAACGGAAATGATCCCTGTCGCCATTGCATCGTTATAGGCAACCACTGCAGTGAACGGCATTCCACGGCCCAGTAGATCTTGAATGGCTTGTTCACCACCTTCTTCATTAGGCTCTGCGCGTTCAATGGTAATTTCATCCGGATCAAGACCTGATTCCTGTAGCGCATCCCGATAACCACGAATTCGCTCATAGGCGTCTTCGATATCGTATTTTGATGCGACACAGGCAATGTGTTTATGACCCAATTCAATCAGATGCTGAGTGACGGTATAACTACCGTAATAGTTATCCAACCAGATACAACGAGAAGGGATCTCAGGCAGTAAACGGTTAATAAAGATCATACCCGGTGATTTTTCAGCATACGCAGTCAGCTCTTCATTACTCAGCGCTTTACTGTGGATTATTAGTGCTTCACAACGTTTACTGATTAGAAGTTCAATTGTTTCACGTTCTTGGGCGGCATCATGTGAACCGTTACCGATCAGTAAATGTTTATGATGAGCCCGGCACTCGATTTCAATCGCTTTCACCATGGCGCCGAAAAATGGGTCCGCCACATCAAAAACCATGCATCCAATGGTATCGTTTACTCGGCTAACTAATGCTCTGGCGTTAGGATCAGGGCGGTAATTTAATTCTTCCATTGCGCGGTTTACCGCGGCTCTTGCTGACTCTCCCGTTTTCGGTGAGTGATTGATTACTCTAGAAACGGTTGCAATAGAGACGCCAGCTAGCTTAGCGACGTCTTTTATAGTTGCCATAATGTGAATTTCTCATCTGATGCACGTAGTTTCCATACCGACTAGCTGCAATATATCAGGGATAGTGATGCTATCACCAGTATAAATCCTCACTATTCATAGGTTATCCGAAAGAGATAAAATGTAAACGTTTACATTTTTGTTTGTCAGATCACAGTCTGACGGAATACACTCTTCTAGACTAATGGACAACAAATATACCGACAGGTGTGTTGTCGTTTTTGCGAGGAGAGAACATGAAAATTCTGGTCACCGGCGGGACAGGTTACATAGGTAGTCACACTTGTCTGGCGTTAATAGCGGCAGGTTTGGAGCCGGTCATTCTTGATAATCTGTGTAACAGCAAGTTATCTGTACTGAAAAGAATAGAAGAAGTTGCGGGAAAGTGTCCTATTTTCTATCAAGGCGATGTCCGTGATCCGGCGGTGTTAGACCGTATTTTTCAGGAACAACAAATCGCTGGTGTTATTCATTTCGCGGCATTAAAAGCGGTCGGTGAATCAACACAAAAACCGTATGAATATTTTGAAAACAACATTTCCGGCACGCTGAGTTTGCTGGGCGCAATGCGTCGTGCTGGCTGTTACCGCTTTATTTTCAGCTCTTCTGCCACCGTGTATGGCGACCCGCATGCCGTACCGATTACAGAAGATTTCCCTCGTTCCACCATGAGCCCCTATGGCCAGACAAAACTCATGGTTGAGCAAATACTGGAAGATATGCAGAAAGCCGACCCACGCTGGAGTATCACCTTACTGCGTTATTTCAACCCAATCGGCGCACATGAATCGGGTCGTATGGGCGAAGATCCGCAAGGCATTCCGAACAATCTGATGCCGTATATCACGCAAGTAGCGATCGGTCGCCGCGATTGTCTGAATATTTTTGGCAGTGATTATCCGACCCAAGATGGCACCTGTGTACGCGATTACATTCATGTCATGGATCTGGCCGAAGGCCACGTAAAAGCATGGCAGGTCTGTGGCGAACAAGTAGGTTTGCATATCTACAATCTGGGAACCGGGCAGGGCGTGAGTGTGCTGGAAATGGTGCAAGCCTTTGCTCGTGCCAGCGGTTTAGACATTAACTATAAACTGGTAGACCGTCGTCCAGGTGATGTTGCGGAATGCTGGGCTGATCCGGCAAAAGCACAGCGAGAATTGGGCTGGAATGCCAGCCGCACTATTGATGATATGACACGCGACAGCTGGCGCTGGCAGCAAGCTAATCCTAACGGTTACGAGGAATAAACCATGTTCAATCCGATAGATCATCCTCATCGTCGTTTTAACCCGCTGACCGGTCAATGGGTATTAGTGTCGCCGCACCGAGCGAAGCGCCCATGGCAAGGGCAGGTAGAAAAAGCCGTACCAGATGATCGTCCGGCACATGATCCTGACTGCTTTTTATGTGCGGGTAACACTCGCGTGAATGGGGAAAAGAACCCCGATTATAAAAACACGTTTGTGTTCACTAACGATTTTGCTGCACTGATGACCGATACCCCGGCATCACCGCATTCTGCTGATCCACTGTTTCAATGTGAATCAGCACGCGGTACCAGTCGTGTTATCTGTTTTTCTCCAGATCACAGTAAAACATTGCCTGAGTTACCGGTGTCAGCCATCCGATCTGTCATTGATACCTGGTGTGAGCAAGTGACTGATCTGGCAAAAGATTACCTGTGGGTGCAGGTGTTTGAAAATAAAGGTGCTGCGATGGGGTGCTCTAATCCTCATCCGCACGGCCAGATCTGGGCCAATAATTTTCTGCCCAATGAACTAACTCGTGAAGAACAAACCCAAAAGCAGTGGTTGGCCGAAAAGAGCTCACCGTTGTTATTGCAATATGCACAAAAAGAACAAGCCTCTGGCGAACGTACCGTAGTGGAAACAGAACACTGGATCGCTGTTGTACCTTATTGGGCTGCCTGGCCTTTTGAAACGCTATTGCTGCCTAAAGCGCATGTGCTTCGTCTCACCGAGCTGAATGACGAGCAAAAACAGGATCTGGCGCTGGCACTGAAATTACTCACCAGCCGTTATGACAATCTGTTCCAGTGTTCTTTCCCTTACTCCATGGGGTGGCATGGTGCACCTCATCAGGAAGGCGACATGGATCATTGGCAATTGCATGCCCATTTTTATCCGCCGCTATTACGTTCAGCGACGGTGCGCAAATTTATGGTGGGTTATGAAATGCTGGCAGAAACCCAGCGCGATCTGACTCCGGAACAGGCCGCAGAACGTCTGCGTGCTGTCAGCGATATTCATTACAAAGAACAAGCTTGAGGAAAACTGCTATGTCATTAAAAGAAAAAGTTCTCGCCGTATTTCAAACCAGTTTTGGCTGCGAACCTGACTTGTTTGTTCGCGCACCGGGCCGTGTCAATCTGATTGGCGAGCATACCGATTATAACGATGGTTTTGTGCTGCCTTGCGCGATTGATTATGAAACTGTTGTTGCAATACAGCGTCGTGATGATGATCAAGTCGTGGTGATTGCTGCTGATTACGCTAACCAGCGCGATGAATTTTCACTGGTGCAACCGATTGAGCCGCACGCTGATCAGCTGTGGAGCAACTATATCCGTGGTGTCGTGAAATATTTGCTGGAAAAAGACGTGAGCCTGAAAGGGCTGAACATGGTGGTTGCGGGTAACGTGCCACAAGGTGCAGGTTTGAGTTCTTCAGCGTCATTGGAAGTGGCGATCGGTGAATCTTTCAATCAGGCCTATCAGTTAGGTTTGAGCCCGGCAGCGATTGCATTGAATGGTCAGGAAGCAGAAAACAAGTTTGTTGGTTGTAACTGCGGCATCATGGATCAAATGATCTCGGCCAGTGGTCAGAAAGATCACGCTCTGTTGTTAGATTGTCGTTCACTGGAAACCCGACTGGTCAAAATGCCAGATGATTTGGCTGTGCTGATTGTGCATTCCAATGTGAAACGCGGTCTGGTTGATAGTGAATACAATACCCGCCGTAAACAATGTGAGCAGGTCGCAGACTTTTTTGGCGTGAAAGCACTGCGTGATGTCTCGCTGGCACAACTGCAGTCTGCTGCCGAACAGGGCAAGCTTGAACCAGTGGTTTATCAACGTGCTCGTCATGTGATCACTGAAAATGCACGTACTTTGGAAGCTGCGGATGCATTGGAAGCAGGCAACCTGGAAAAAATGGGTGTCCTGATGGCGGAATCACATAACTCGATGCGCGATGATTTTGCGATCACTGTGCCGGCCATTGATGCGCTGGTCGAGATCTTGCAAAAACATATCGGTACAGACGGTGGTGCTCGTATGACTGGTGGTGGTTTTGGTGGTTGTGTGGTGGCTTTATTGCGCCCGGCGCGTGTGGCGGAAGTTATTGCTGCTGTGGAAGCGGAATATCCACTGAAAAGTGGCCTGAAGCCAACTTGTTATGTTTGCAAAGCCAGTGCGGGTGCCGGCCAATTTTAATCGGAGTAGTTCATGACACAGCTCATTGAGTTAGAAAATGACGCCGGATTGCAGCTGAATCTGATGACAACAGGGGCTGCTCTGTTGTCATTGAAAGTTCCTGTTGGCGATAGCTACCGGAATGTGCTGTTAGGCTGTCAGCCTGAACAATACGCCAGCCAACAGGTTTATCTGAATGCCATGGTGGGTCGTTTTGCCAACCGTATTGGCGGATCGGTGTTGCATTATCAAGGTCAAACTCATCATTTGGTGCCAAGTCAGGGCGAAAATTGCCTGCATGGTGGTACGGATGGGTTTGATCGCAAAGAGTGGCATATTGTCAGCCAGCAAGCCGATAAAGTCGTGCTGTCACTGCATTCCCCAGATGGGGATCAAGGCTTCCCCGGCGATTTTGACACCACGTTGACATACTCATTGCAAGGCACTGATTTAGTGATCGAGATTGAGGCTGCAGTCTCTAAACCTTGCCCGGTGAATATGACCTGTCATGGTTATTTTAATTTGGATGGAAAGCGCAGTGATGTTCGCGATCATTCGTTGATGGTTAACGCTAATGATTATCTGCCAATTAATGGCATGGGAATTCCTTTATCCGCTCCACAACCAGTGGAAGTTGCACTTGATTTACGTCATCTGCGTTGCCTGCGTGAGCAGTGGTTGAGCCATCCACAATTGGTATCCGCGAAAGGGTTTGATCATTGCTATGTATTAGCAACTGATGGCCCAGAACAAGTTGCTGCACATCTGGTTTCTGCCGATAAAAAGCTGGCGATGGATGTTCTGACGGACCAACCGGGGTTACAGATTTACACCGGTAATTATCTGGCAGGGGCGCCTGCGGGTAGCGAAGAGCCTTATCATGACTATGAAGGCATTTGTCTGGAAACGCAGTTATTTCCAGATAGCCCGAATCGTCCTGAGTTGGGTGATCCTTGGTTATTGCCGGGGCAAACGTATCGCCATCTAACCCGCTATCGTTTTATTGCACAATAAACCTCGCTCATCGTATTAAAGCCGGAACATTTTCCGGCTTTTCCTTCTGCCTATCCGTACATTTAGTTAAAATAGCCGACCTTATTCTGAGCGCCTCCGGAGACACCATGCCGCATCACGGGCAACCCATAACTCTTTCTATCGATACTCTTACTGAAAAGGGTGATGGCATTGCTAATTGGCATGACCGCAAAGTTTTCATTCCCGGCACACTTCCTGGTGAACAAGTAGAAGTGATGTTGCATGGCATCAAGCCTAAATACGCTCAGGCTGATCTGATCCGTATCATTCAACCGCATCCACAACGAATAGAACCACATTGCAGTTATACGGAATGCGGTGGTTGCCAACTGGCTTATCTGGCTTATAGCGAACAATTAAAAATCAAACAGCAGCAGGTTGTTGATGCATTACAGAGCAAAGGCATAATGAGTTCTGTTGAACTGTGTCTGGGTATGTCACAACCGCTGGCTTTTCGTAATAAAGCGGTCTATTCCGTGCGTACCGAAAATGGTGAGCCAATCATTGGTTTCTATAGGAAAAACAGCCATCAGGTTGTCGATATTGCCGCTTGTCCTGTGCAACACGAACAGACGACAGCGATCATTGCAGCGATCCGGAAATGGATGAAGGCGTTCAATATCGCCGGTTACGATGAAGGCAATCATACGGGCTGTGTTCGTTATGTCATGATCCGGCATGGTTTTAAGACTGGGTCGTGCATGGTGGTGCTGGTGACGCTGACCGACGAGTTGCCAAAGGAAGCAGAATTACTGACGGCTTTGGTCGAGATCAACGGTATTGATAGCGTGATCCACAATGTGAACTCAGAACCAGTCAATCGTATCTTAGGGATACAACAACGCGTTTGCTATGGCCGCGAAACCATTGAAGATGAGTTACACGGGTTAACCTTCTCAATATCGGCACATTCGTTCTATCAGGTTAACCCGCAACAAACCGACCAACTCTATGCGACAGCGCTGCATTTCGCCGAGCTAAGAGGTAATGAGACGGTATTTGATATTTACTGCGGTATCGGCACTATTTCGTTATATCTGGCACAACAAGCGCAAAAAGTCGTTGGTATTGAAATCGTGCCACAGGCTATTGATGACGCCCGCGCTAATGCACAGCGTAATCAGTTAGCTAATACGGAATTCTATGTTGGTAAGGCGGAAGAGGTAGTTCCTGCACTCTATACACAGGGAATGCGTGCTGATGTCGTGGTTGTTGATCCACCGAGAAAGGGCTGTGAACTATCGGTGTTAAACACCATGCTCGCGATGTCGCCTCAGCGTATCGTTTATGTATCGTGTGAACCGGCATCGTTAGCCAGAGATTTAGCAGTGCTGCAAAAGGGTGGATATAACATAACTAAAGTACAACCCGTCGATATGTTCCCGCATTCTATGCATGTAGAAACAGTTGTACAGTTAATCAAAAAGTAAAATATCAGCATGGAACATGAACCTATGTATCCATGCTGTTTATAACCTGGATTTAGCCTTCTTCACGAGCTTTGCGCTGGTGCTCTTTTTTATCAAGCCAACTGACTGATTTACTTACTGCATCTTGTACCCGCAATTCCATCTCATCACGTTGAGCTGGTGTAGTGAAATAAATCATATCTACATTGTGACGAATATAGTGAGCAGGCAGTTGATTTAAAACTAAACAGGATAAATCAGCTAGGTAATCTTCATCACGAGTTTGATGTAATTCGAGCGCTTGAATATGTTGTTGCAGCAGATCTTCATAAAAATTATGAACATCATCGGGGATCAGAGCCATCGACTTATTCCTTCAGTCAAACAAATAACTGATTAAAGCATATAACAAAAAAGCACGCAGCTTTGTGGGCTGCGTGCTTTTTTGAGAATTTTGGTGCGAAAGGAGGGACTCGAACCCTCACACCCGAAGGCACTAACACCTGAAGCTAGCGCGTCTACCAATTCCGCCACCTTCGCACTGATTTGTTTCTGGCTTATTTTACATGTTGTCAGCACATGATTTTGGTGCGAGAGGAGGGACTCGAACCCTCACACCCGAAGGCACTAACACCTGAAGCTAGCGCGTCTACCAATTCCGCCACCCTCGCACACAATCTGACTATTTTTACATGCTGTCAGTAGCATGGTTTGGTGCGAAAGGAGGGACTCGAACCCTCACACCCGAAGGCACTAACACCTGAAGCTAGCGCGTCTACCAATTCCGCCACCTTCGCATCTGGCCGGCATTCTACCGGTTCCAGAAAACACGTCAACTATCAACCATAAGAAAAACAGAGAAATTGGTCAGATCGCTCTGTTTTTCATCAGTTAATTAGTGCCAGCCTAATGCATTACGATACATGTCTTCATAACCATGTACAGAATCTGACCATAAATAGCGAGTCAGCATGGCATTACGTTGTACTCGGCGAAACTCCTGCGGATCCTGAACATAGAACAGTAATGCCCGTCGTAATATATTCAACAAGTCATTTGGCTCTGGATCTTCAAAGACAAACCCGGTGGCTTTCGCCGGATCCTGATCATAATCGGTTACCGTATCTTTCAATCCGCCAACAGCACGAACGATAGGTAAAGTACCGTAGGCCAGGCTGTACATCTGATTTAAACCGCAAGGTTCAAATTGAGATGGCATCATGAAGAAATCACTACCAGCCTCAACCAAATGAGCCAATTCGTTGCTATGTGCATTGATAAAGACAAATTTCTGAGGGAATTGCTGAGCGATAGCTTCCAGACGTTGCGCCAGAACGGGATCGCCAGAGCCAACAATAATAACCTGAACATGGTGAACCAAAAATTTAGCCAAAATAGGCAATAAATAGTGGATACCTTTTTGTTCCGTTAGGCGACATACCATCCCAAAAACAGGCAGATCACAAACCGGCAGATTGGCACGTTGTTGTAACTGGCGTTTGCACTCAATCTTGCCTTGCAGGTCATCAACATGATATCTGGCCGGGATCAGCTGATCAGTTGCTGGATCCCAATCGTTATAATCACATCCGTTGATAATCCCGCAGATATCAGCCGCACGATCTTGGAAGTGTTTTGCCATGCCATGTCCACCAAGGTAGGACATGAGTTCTTTAGCATATGTAGGGCTAACAGAATTGATCTTGTCTGCGTATAAAACGGCGCATTTCAAGAAATTAATGTAGTAAGGGCCCTGATAAATAGATTCATTATGCGCATTTCTAATTTCTGGTAATGCCCATAACTGACCTCGTTCACAAATACCCTGAAACGCGCCATTGTGAATGGTAATAACACTTTTCGTTTGTGCAAAAAACGGATTTTGACCAAATCGTGTTTTTAACAACATAGGCACTAATGCAGTATGCCAGTCATTGCAATGAACAATGTCAGGTCTAAACCCGAGCTGTTCAGTTGCTTGTAAAGTCACTGCTGAGAAAAAGGCAAAGCGTTCACCGTTATCTGCATAGGCATTATTATTTTCACCATACAGGCTTGGTCGCTCAAAGTAATGTTTGTTCTCAACAAGATATAAAGGGATATCCGCTAAATATAATTGGCGTATTTCATAGGGTACATCAACATACTGGGGTTCCGTAGATAAGACCCCAGAGGCTATTATTGAACCCTGTTCGCGTTGTGAGATTGCGCTATAACCTGGAATGATGATCCTGACATCATGACCAGCGCGTTTTAACTCCAAAGGAAGAGCCTTGGCCACATCAGCCAATCCTCCTGTTTTAACAAAGCTTTCAACTTCTGACGCAATAAACAGTATATTCATTTATCAAAAACCAACTCTGGCCCCTTTCGGGATGACAACAATACCGCCTTCAGACACTGTAAAGCGCTGGCGATCATAGGCAAGATTTTCTCCGATCACAGTACCAGGGGCTATTTCAACCTGTTTATCAATGATCGCTCGACGAATTTTACAACCTTCTCCAATTTTCGCATCTCCCAAAAATATCGATTCACTTATTTCTGAACCTGAGGCTATGTTGCAACGAAATCCGAGAATACTGCGATTAATGCGAGCTCCTTGAATATAACAGCCAGCCGAAACCAGCGATTGAGAAACGTTTGTTTTATAGACCGCGGTATCAATAAATGTCGCCGGCGGTAACGGTGGATAGAATGTATGCAATGGCCATTTACGGTTATACAGTGAAAATGGTGGATTATCGCTCACCAAATCCATATGTGATTGCCAGTAAGAATCAATGGTACCTACATCGCGCCAATAAGCGCCGATCTCACCTTCGATCTGATTTACGCTGAAGTCATAGACATAGACTGGAGAATGAGGATACAAGCCAGGGATAATATCCCGGCCAAAATCATGGCTAGAATCTTCCTTTTCTCCGTCAGCGGTCAGTTCACTTAATAACGTATTAGTTTCAAAAATGTAGTTACCCATCGAAGCTAAGGCAAAACCAGGATCACCGGGAATTGATTTTGGATTTTTAGGTTTTTCCTCAAAACCGATCATTCGACCTTCTGCATTAACTTCAATAACACCAAAAGAAGAAGCTTCTTCGATAGGCACCCGAATAGCTGCTACCGTAAGTACGGCTCGTTTTTCTTTATGAAAATCAAGCATCTGACGAATATCCATTTTATAGATATGGTCACTGCCAAAAATACAAACATGCTCTGGACTACTTAATTCAATGAAACCGATATTTTGGTAAATGGCATCTGCAGTACCGTCATACCAGCGTTTACCCATACGCATTTGCGCTGGGATTGGGTCAATAAAACGCCCGCTGATCCCGGTTAAATTCCACCCTTTTTTCAGATGTATGTAGAGGGATTGAGATTTGAATTGTGTTAACACATAAATCCGCAGCATGTCTGAGTTGATGAAATTATTCAAAACGAAGTCAACTAAGCGATAACTTCCACCAAATGGGACTGCTGGTTTACTTCGTGATACGGTCAATGGTTGTAACCGAGTTCCTTCGCCGCCAGCTAATATCATCGCTAATACACCAGACATATGTGCTCCTATATTGATTTAATCTAAAGTCTCATTAATACATAAAGGCAAGGATCTTTAGATCCTGAGAAATTTATCTTGTCATCATCGATCAAGTGCTGCTGTTTTATCTGAAACAAATGATCCAGATGCGAGTAGTCGTTAGCTAAGTGTAGACGGCTAAAGTCAAAAAGCCTGTGGTGTATGTCAAGAGTTAGCAAACAACAGAAGAAAGAATACAAAAATCAGAAGGGCAGTACTTACGAGATGACAAAGAACAACGATGGCATGCGCCACCGTTTTAATCTAACAGATCCCGTATGAGTTTGTTAATGCTAATAGCATTAAGATGCTCGAATAATTTTGAATCGAGAGTTTTCGTTTATAACTGAAACCGTCTGAAAAACTTCAGCAAGGATAGGCTCATAGCGCAAAAAACGATTGGCGACTAAAAATAGCTGACCATGTTTTTTAAGATAGTTTGGCGCCTGCCGTAGCATACGTTCTGTTGCTTCATAATTTGTATTTAATCCTGCATGGAATGGGGGATTAGAAATAATACAATCAAATTTTGTTGTGACATCAGAGAACATGTCTGAGGCTACTATTTGTGCTGTCAGATTGTTTACTTCCAATGTCTTAGCTGCAGAATGCAAGGCTAGCGTGTTTACATCGCTCATGACCACTTTGGCTGTCGATGATCTTTGACAAATCGTTGCGCCAATAACACCCGCCCCACAACCTAAATCTAAAATATCACCTTCAAGCTGAGGCAAACTTGTCAGTAAAAGCTTTGTGCCTTCATCCAATTCTTCAGCACTGAATACACCAGGAAGAGCCGCAATCTTTAATTCAGCCAAACCCAATGTGAGTTGTAGTGAGTAATGGGAATACAGTGATTGCAACTCAGGTGGGGCTTGAGGCGCATTTAACTGAGCATAATATAGGGAGCAGTGTCTGGCACTATCTAATTTTTGTACATTGTTGCTGTAAGAATGCAGGAGCTTAGGGGCTGCATTAATACCGCCTCTATTCTCACCTATGATGAAAATTTCACCATTTGGTTTTAACGAATGCAGTACGCTAGTTAACCATAGCCCTGCTTCCTGCTTTGCTTTCGGCATGAATAATAAGATGGCGTCGAATGAATTAGTTTCTTGGGTCAAAAAACCAAATTGCAGCCGTGTTTCTAGCTTGGGTATTGTGATGCGAATCTGATTGAAAATGCTGAAATCAGAGATAAGAAAAGTGGTGTTTGACTCAGCTAATAACGGGTCTAAAGATACGGATTGAAGTTGCCCACAAACCAGAATATTTTTATTTTGAAATAATGAACTATGTCTGATTAGGAAAGACGATAAGTTATTGAACTCAGCTGACGGCATAAAAATCATATTCAAGTATAAAGATACTGTGATTATCCTATAAAAAAAGACCTCTGCACATGGCAGAGGTCTAATGTAATTACTTTACTGTGTATGGCTATAAATTGCCCGTTACAATTTTAGGTGTAACAAATATCAGCAGTTCTTTTTTCGTATTTGCATTAGTAGTACTACGGAATAGGATACCAATGCCTGGAATGTCACCTAATACAGGTACTTTACTGACCGTCTTTTTGATAGAACGGTTATAGATACCACCTAATACTAATGTTTCTCCATTTTTTACAAGCACTTGAGTGTTAATGGCTTGAGTTGACAGAGCTACCGCGGTGCCACCATTTCCTGTGCTGACATCTTTATAGATATCATCTTGAGTTACATGCAGATCCAGAATTACATTATTGTCTGGGGTGATTTGAGGTGTAACTTTTAAACTCAATACTGCTTTTTTGAACGCAACAGTTGTTGCTCCACTTGATGCGCTTTCGTTATATGGAATTTCATAACCTTGTTCTATCAGTGCCTCTTTCTGATTGGCTGTGGTAACCCGTGGGCTAGAAATGATTTCTGCTTTATTTTCATTTTCCAGTGCGCTGAGTTCTAAATCGAGCAAGGAACCATCAGTTAATTTTGCAACTTGAAATGCAATACTTGCTGCCGTGCCTGTCGATGGTGTTGCAGCCAGATTAACATTTAGCCGACTATCTACAGATGGAGTTGAACCAGTTGCAGCTGTATCTAAGCCTTCTAATGTCCCTGAGACGCTACCATTGTTATTAACATCTGTAACTCCCCAACGAATGCCTAGAGCATCATCGACGCCGTCAGTAACGGTGACCATGCGTGCTTCGATAACTACCTGTTTAACAGCAACGTCCAACACTTTAATCATATCTTTAATATGATCAATAACATCAGCGGTATCTTTTACCAGCAATGTATTGGTTCGTTCGTCTACGCTTACTGCACCACGCGGAGATAATAGACGAGTTTTATCATCGGCTAATAATTTAGCCATATCTGGCGCTTTGGCATAATTGATTTGTACATATTCGGTTACTAGCGGTGCCAAATCAGCTACTTTTTGTTTATTTTCCAGCTGTTGTTTTTCTTGCGTAGCGATTTCAGCCGCAGGCGCAACTAAAAGAATATTATTATCTAAACGTTTATCCAGACCTTTTACTTTCAGCACTGTATCCAGCGCTTGTTCCCACGGTACACCATCCAATCGCAATGTAATGTTACCGCCAACAGAGTCAGTTGTGACTAAGTTTAATTTATTAAAATCGGCAATTAGTTGTAATACCGTTCTAACAGGAACATCTTGGAAATTAAGCGAAATTGGCTTGCCTTTGTATTTTTTTGGAGCATCAGCTTTAGTTGTTCGTAGCGGAGGGCTAACCTCTACAATGAATAAGTTACCTGACTGATCGTACTTATAATCAAATTTACCTTTGATACCGAGGTCAAAAATCACATTACTTTTATTTTGCTTGATATCAACGTTGTAGACTGGTGTATTAAAGTCAGCAACATCCATTAAGGCCAATAAATCAGGTTTAATTGCCGTTGCATTAAAAGAAGCAATTACATGGTCGCCTCTGGCGCTAACTTCAACCGCTGCCGCACTATTTTGTAAATTGATTAGTAACTGACCTTGTCCATTTTTACCTCTACGGAAGTCAACATGCTCAATACTATTGATTACACCCGATGTGTTTTTCATCGAATTATTATCAGTTGTATTGTTTGTTGATTTCGCAGCAAGTTTATTGTTTGATGCTGCTTGAGGTTTAGACTCATTGGACAATGATTGTCCTAAAGTGACTGATATATGCGAACCATCTTGTTTAATGCGATAAGGCATCAAACGTTCAAGATTTACCGAAATATCTAATCCTGCATTTTTAGGTTTGACTTGAATTTCCTGTATACCCAAACGTTCGATTGGAATCGTATTCTGTCGTAAAGAGGAACTAGTTGCAGGGAAATTCAGGTATAACTGATTTGGTTGGTATTTCAGCTTATCAGTAAATGTTGTCAGTGGTTCATTGAAGTCAAACTGTAATTCAAGTTGATCTCCACTCAGCGGGCTAACCCGGATATTCTGAAGCTCTGTCAGGGCGAATACCGCAGTGGAGTATGCAGCGAAAGAAAGCACAGCCGCCGTATATAATCCTGTGTGAAATAGTCTGTTAGTTCGCATGACTCATCCCTGTTTTTTGTTAGCGTTAGTAGCGGATGTATTAAGTGTTAGTTTAGTTGTTCTGTTATTCCAGCAACCACTACCATCCGGTATCATCTCTATTACATCGATATCATCTTTAGTTACTTTAGCTATCTTACCGTGGTTTAACCCCATGTATTGACCTAAAGTAACTCGGTATACAATTCCTCCTGGTGCCAGCACCAAGCCCCACAAACCTCTTTCATCAGCCAATGTTCCTTTCATCTGTAGATTATCAAGAGAATATTGTTCTAATTCTTCTTTTGGTCTACTGATATCCGGTTGTATGCATTTTGCTTTCACTTTTCCGATCATTTGACCTTGTTCCGGTTTGGGATCAGTAAAGGGATTACGCGTATTTTGAGCTGAAAAGGTCATTGGCTCATAAGGCGTTATTGTTGGTAACGGATCTATAGGTTGCGCAGGTCTGGCTTTAACCTGAGCAACATATGTTTGTAAATCAGCATTCTGATCACAGCCAGAAAGCACAACTACACCTAGAAAAAGGATCAGTGTTTTATATTTCATTTCTTCACCGTTCCCTTATTTTGTTTTTGGTCAGGGTCATAACGGTAGGTCTTCGCTTGAACGGACATCAATATGTTGTTGCTACCATCTTTAGCTTCTTTATTTACAGTAAAACTACCAAGTAAAACAATTCGCGGTAATGCAGCTATATCTGCTGAAAACTGACCTAGTTGATTATATTGTCCAGAAAGATCAATTCGCATAGGAAGCTCAGTATAAAATTCTTTTTTAATTTCAGGTTCCCAGTTTATTCTAAGCAACTTCAAACCATTATTAGTTGCGATATAACTAATATCATCAAGCAAACCAGCAACCTCATTTTTATTTGGCAGTTGTTTCAATTGGTTTTTAAGCATTTCTTCCAATTGAACCATCTGTTGACGATATGCGTTTAGACTGCTTGCTTGGGATGCTCTAACTTCAAATTGACTTTTCAAGTCAATTTCTTGTTGTCTGGTTTGATCCAGTTGCTTTATGGAGTCTGAAATAAGCGCATAGTATCCAGCACCTCCGATTAATGCACAAATAAATGCTATCAAAATACTTTTAGCTAGCACTGGCCATGATGCTATATCATTTATATCTAAATCATTTAAGTCTTGAATGTTCATATTACGCCCCCTGTGCTCTTATTGTTTTGGAGCGGGATTAGAATTACTGTTATTCAATACATTGAATCGCATTGAAAATTCGCTCAACTTCATGAGTGCAGAGTCGTTGGCAAAAATAGAGTTTATTGCAGTTTGTCCTAACCAACCGCTAGCATCAATTAGTCTCATTGTGCTTGCAACTCGGTTATATGCTTCTGCTTTTCCGACTACATCAATCTGAGATTGATTCACATTCATTGACTGCAGATACACACCATTGGCAATTACGACAGGAAGGTCATTAAACAATTTGACAGACACATTTCGGCTTTGTTGTAGGGTATCAATCAGTTTCATTCGGTTAACAAGAGATTTCTTTTGAGCTTTGATTTCATTTATTTGACCAATTTGTGTATCTAGGATGGCAATCTCGTGTTGGAGAAACTGATTTCGCTGATTTTGAGCACTAATCTGATGATTAAAATATTGATTCACAGCAAATACAATCGCAGCGGCTATGGCACAAGTAATGCCGAGTAAAATGAAAAAAGCCTGTTTTTGACGCTCTTTAGCAGATTCGCGCCATGGTAGGAGGTTTATATTTGACATGGGGTAAAACTCCTTAACGCTAATCCAAGGGCGGTCATATATTTAGCGCCATGGCCGAAGTTATCCGCCAATTTATGCTGGTTATATAGTAGTACTGGATCAGGGTGCCTGACATCCATTTCCAACTGTAATGCCAGTTGCTGTCGCAAGCCTGGAATTAAGCTGCCGCCACCAGAAAGAACTAACATTTCCACGGTCCGATTACCGGATGAACTACAAAATAATTGTATATTCCGTTTTATATGTTGTGTCAGCTGATTGATATATGAGTTGACGACATCAATGTCACTATAAGAAGAAAGAGCTCCTTTTAGTTTCACATTTTCAGCTTCTTCTGGCGGTAAGTTATAGAATGTAGCTAAGGAACGAGTGAGACTTGCCCCCCCAAAATCCTGCAAACGAGAGTAAATTAACTCACCTTGAAAAATGATGCCAAAACTTAACGACAATTCGCCAATATCCACAACTGCACAAAATTTATTCGCATCAGCTGTTAAAAGTGATTTTTCCAGAGATACAACCGCGCGGGTCAATGCATGCATACCCACATCAACCACTTTAACGGTTAAGTCACTTTCATTGAAGACGCTAATAGCACTGGCTATGGATTGAGAACGAGCGGCACAGATGAGAACATCATTACGAGCAGGGTCGGTGATGTTTGGGCCTAAGACCTCGAAATCCAGACTAACTTCATCAAGAGGGAAGGGAATGAGTTGTTCGGCTTCCATCATGACTATATTTTCATAATCAATCTGATTGATGTTACTTGCGACTTGTGTAATTTTTGTTATTACGCTTGAACCATTTACAGCTGTTGCTGCATTTTTATACTTACTGGGTAACATCCTCAGTAATTGTTTAAATGCTTGTGATATCCGATCAATATCCTGTAGTTGAAAATCTCTAATAGAACCTTTCGGTGTTGCTATTTCCGCCCATGCATCTATAGAAAATTTATCCGCACTACCTGAAACAGCGACTGCTTTAATCGTGCTGCTACCGAAATCGACCCCTAGCATGGGGGTGTTCGTGCTCTTTTTTATTAACCTGAACATAGAGGCATCCATGCGGTTGTTGTTAAAATAGGCGCGTACGCCAAACAGTGTTTTAACTATAGCTGTAAGGTTAGATTTTGGCGATACGAATGTGTCCTTCAATTCTCTCGAATTTGAAGCAGATAACACTATATACTGCATGCCCATAGGCTCTTTGATGGCGGATACTCAAGTTATGTTTAAATGGTTTAAGCGATTGTTATGGTTATTGCTCTTATTGTTGTCAGTTGGTATCGCTGCTGTCGCTGCTTTTTATTTTCATCTTGAGAAGGACTTACCCGATGTATCTATGTTAAGAGATACAACGTGGGAAACACCATTGAAAGTCTACAGTGCCGATGGTGTATTGATGTCCGAATTCGGTGATGTGAAAAGAATCCCTTTGCAGCTTGAGCAGGTCCCCCTCCGGATGCAGCAAGCCTTTTTGGCTATAGAAGACTCTCGTTTTTATGAACATCCCGGCATCGATTTGATAGGTATTGCTCGTGCAGGCGTTGTTTGGGCTGTCTCAGGTCGAATGCAGCAGGGAGCTAGTACTATTACACAGCAAGTTGCGCGAAATTTTTTCCTGAGTCGTGAAAAAACACTGCTGCGCAAAATTAAGGAAGTATTTTTAGCTTGGCGAATTGAAAGAGAATTATCGAAAGGTGAAATTCTTGAACTTTATTTGAATAAAATTCCACTGGGATATCGTTCATATGGCGTCGGTGCTGCAGCACAAGTTTATTATGGCAAGACTGTTGATCAGCTAACACTAGGAGAAACAGCTGTTATTGCTGGTTTACCTAAAGCGCCATCAATGTTGAACCCTATCCGTTCACCACAACGGGCGTTAGCTCGTCGCAATCTGGTTTTAGCCAGAATGTTGCAGCTTGGTATGATCAAACAAAATGAATACCAACAAGCAGTCGCTGAACCTATTATTACGCACTATCATGGTACCGATGTTGGTTTGGATGCTCCCTATCTGGCTGAAATGGTCAGAAAGTTTATGCTGGATAAATATGGCGAAGAGTCTTACAGCAAGGGTTATCAAGTTTATACAACCCTAAGTTCAACACAGCAGCAGGCAGCCCAATCAGCAGTCTTTAAAGGGTTGCTGGATTATGATATTCGTCACGGATATCGGGGTGTTGAAAAGCATCTCTGGTCAAAAGGTGAAACTTGGAGCAGCGAGCAGATTACCAATTATCTTAATGATTTACCTAGTTATGAGCCATTTGAGCCGGCCATTGTGACTGCGGTGAATAATAAAGAGGTAACCGTGGTTGTGAAAGGCGGGCTTGATGCGACTATTCCTTGGGATGGTTTGAAATGGGCTCGTCCATTTATCAGTGATGAGAGACAAGGTGCTGCACCTCGGAAAGCGGCAGATATCCTTCAAGTTGGCGATCAGATCTGGGTTTGGCAAGATGAAAACAGTGATGAGCTTCGGTTAGCTCAAATTCCTGATGCTAATGCAGCTTTCGTTGCTTTAAATCCTAAAAATGGCGCCATTCAAGCGTTAGTTGGTGGTTTTAGTTTCGATATCAGCAAATTTAACCGTGTTGATCAGGCTCGCCGGCAAGTTGGCTCAAATATTAAGCCATTCATCTATTCTTCTGCACTGGCGAATGGCTTCACTTTAGCTTCTATCATCAATGATGCACCAATTACACAGTGGGATGGTGGAACATCTGGTTGGAGCCCTAAAAACTCACCGCCGGAATACGATGGTCCGATCCCTTTACGTGAAGCGCTTGCTCGTTCTAAAAATGTGGTCACCGTGCGGTTACTGCGTAGTGTTGGGATTGATAATGTTTTGAGTTATTTACATTTATTTGGTTTTCCTGACAGTAGCTTACAACGCAATGAATCTATTTCTTTGGGGACGGCTGAATTTACCCCATTAGAACTGGTAAGTGGTTATGCTGCATTTGCAAATGGTGGTTTTAAGGTAACACCTTATTTTATCGATCATATTGAAGATGCTACGGGAAATCTCATCTATGAAGCTACGCCATCTATAGCTTGCGCCGGTTGCGGCAAATTAGCAGAAGCTGGCTTGGATAAACCTGATGCCTACAAAGATGAATTGGGTGATTGGCATAGCCAATGCCCGATAGATCCGGTTACACAGCAGAACCAAGCTCCTCGTATTATCAGTACAGCGAATGCGTTTTTGATAACAGAAGCATTGCATTCAGCTATATATGGTGGCGCGGATCGTGGATTGGGCAGCTGGATGGGGACTGGATGGCGAGCAGCCAAAGAGCTAAAACGGGGTGATTTAGCCGGAAAAACGGGTACAACAAACGAAGCTAAAGACGCCTGGTTCAGCGGTTTTACCCCTAATATAGTTGCAACAGCATGGGTTGGCTTTGATGATCACCGTCGAGCATTAGGCCGAAGTATTGCAGGGAATGAGTTTGGCGCCAGTGCTGCACAGCCGATCTGGATTGAATATATGAAAGTTGCTTTGCGCGGCATTCCAGATCGTAAATTGAATCAGCCCGATGATGTTGTGACTATGCACGTCAATAACTACTCTGGATTAGCAATGACAGGCTCTTCACCTGGAGGGCGAGAGGAGTTTTTTGAGAAAGGTAGTGAGCCATCTGCTACTGGTCAGCAAGAAAGTGTGCTGTTTGATAATGGTGATATCAAGAGTACACCACAGCAAACACCATCAACTTCAACATCTGCTGCAGCTTCTACATCCCCGACAGGGGCTGCAGGTACGGACGATATTTTCTGAGTGTTTTTTAGCCTTTTTTGAGAAATTGAGACCTATTTCATATGTGAGGTAGGTCTCAATTGCTTTTCCCTGATTTTCAATAATAATGTCTGAATATGTAAAGAGCTCGGATAAAGACATTAGTCAGGGAAATAATTATGAATTATCGTAAAAAAATGTTGGCAGTATTGGTTTCTGGATTGTTATTGACGGCATGTGGTGGCGGTGGAACTGATATTAGTGGTGGAAGTTCCGGTAGTTCAACAGGTGGCACAACGAGTGGTAGTACGGGAACTGGTTCAACCGTCACTGCTGGTCCGGCGGCTTCAATTGTGGCTGATGTGTTAACATCTAACTTTATTGCTTTAAAAGGTTATAATTCCGTTAAATCTGAGACGGCACCCGTAACATTTACAGTATATGACGCAGCTGGAATTGCTGTACCTAATCAAACAGTCAATTTTGCATTTTCGGCAGCTATGCCAAGTGATAGTGGCTATTCATTAAATAAAACTCAAGCAGTTACAGGTAGTGATGGCAAAGTAACTGTAACAGTATCTTCTGGTAACATTCCTCGTTCTGTATCTGTAACTGCATCACTAGCTACAAATACTAATATCAAAGGTAATTCAGCCTCTATTGCTAGTGGAACTGCATTGGCTGATTCGAAGGGTATTTCACTATCAGTAGACAGCACAAACTTAAACGCTGATTATGATGGTGAATATGGCACAGTAATTATGCGCCTTGCAGACAGATTTAATAATCCTATTCCTGATAACACGTCCATTTATTTTACTGCAACAATGGGGCTGGTTGCTGGTGATGCTACAAGTGATGCTGGTGCAACGGGATTCTGTCTAACAAAAAATAGTACATGCACAGCTAAACTTACCACACAGGGTACGACTGTTGGAGGTACTCGCTATGGTCGAGTGACTTTATTGGCATATACTGATGGTGAGGAAAGTTTTTCTGATAAAAATGCTAATGGAATGTTGGATCTTGATGAAGCATTTGATACTGCAGGTTTACCTTTATTCGGTGATGTTGATGAACCACATATCGGCAATGTTGTATATGATGATCTTGATGGTAATGGCAGTGTTACTCCCGCAGATAACATTTATGAAGGGTTTTCTTGTTCACAAGAACTGATTAATAATAATCAATGTATTAAGAAAACAGTATCCGTTTGGAAGTCGGCAGCATACACGTTTACATCTTTAAATCCGACACGAGCACATATTCAACTTGAATATTGGGATGCCACAAATTCAGTATGGGTTGACGCTGCGCATGGTAGTGTTATTAGTGTAAAAGATGCAGAAGGGGCATATTTCAGAGTTGCTGCATATGCTTATAGTGATTCTAATGAACTACTTCCTATTCCTTCTGGTACGAAAATTACTGTAACAAAAGATAATGGAGGTACGATAATTGATAATTATCCTGCGGCGTATACTGGTCTTAGTTCACAAGAAAGCGTTTTTTATCAACAACATATTTCTGAGATAGATCCCACTAAGGCATATACTATATCTTCTGTTTACCCTAGTACTGCCAATTATCCGTTTTATTCATATTTCCAAGTACCAAAAGAAAATCCGGTTACAGCTAGTACAGGAACAATGACAATATCAGCAAAATTCACATCTACGGTAACCAGTACTAATACCAGTACATTACAGACTTATCCAATCACTTTAACTGATATATAGGTATCAGATTATTTAAGTTACTAAATGAAGGTGAGCATTAGCTCACCTTCATTATTTATATGGCTCAGATGTAAGATATAAGCTAGAGTTGACAGCAAATCTATTGCTTTAAGAGAGATAAAAAATGACAAGCGAAAATCAGAACTATACCAGTCTTGAGCAGGCGTTTTCGCTTGGCAACGGTCAGGACTCCGCGTTGAATTGGTTGCGGAAAAGTCATACTAACGTGGCCATTTTTCTAGTAAGCGGTATCAAGCTGGAAGGGATTATCAGCGGTTTCGATCAATACAGTGTGCTGCTGACAGATGCACACAACAACCAACAAATGATCTATAAAGCAAAGATTTCGACCATTGCTCCTTTGGGGAATCGCGCAAGCAGCAATACATTCCAGCGTCGTCGTCCCCCTCGCTATCAGAATGAATCACACGATAATACAGGTTCATCATCGTCTGATAATGGCGAGTCTGGGGTAGTTTAATATTGGCAAGAAACGTGGCGTAATTTAAATGGCGCCATGTTTCCTCAATTTTGCTACCAATATCAGATTAATCAGCACACATTATCGGCATTAAATCGGGTAAAGGTGTTCCAGTCTGGTTTCCCATCGATGATTAATACACAATCCATCTGAGCACTTCTTGCTGCTTGTAATCCAATTTCTGTATCTTCAAAAACCAGACAACGAGATGGTTGAACGTTGATCTTTGCTGCTGATAATAAAAAGGTATCGGGATTTGGTTTATGATGAACTACATCATCTGCTGCGGTAATAGCCTGAAAATAAGAATGTAATCCATTATTGGACAACACTGTATTTACGTTTACACGAACAGAACCGGTGCCAATTGCCAATGGGCGATGATGAAATAAATGAACAACTAATTCTTTCATTGCCGGGAATACAGTTGCTTTAGATATAACCTGATGATAATAATCAGTTTTTGTCTTGGTTACTGCATCCAAATCTAAATTAAGATTTTGTTGTTCGGAAAGTAAGGTAGCTATTTTCCGGCTGGGTACACCACCGAGGTTATAGAACCAAGTAGCATCATAATGAAAGCCAAATATGTTTGCCGCATACTCCCAGCCTGCGAGATGCAGCGGCATCGAATCAACTAAGGTGCCATCCAGATCAAAAACAAACCCATCGTATTTTTTCAGTAAATCTTCGATTTGCATGGCAAGCTTTTTCCTTAGAGGTTAAATAAGTTCCAGTTTTTCCATTGCTTGACGGATTCGCTGTTTGGTCGCATCGCTCAATGGCATAACAGGTAAACGACATTCTTCTGTGCATAAACCTAACAGCGATGCAGCATATTTCGCACCTGCTGGGCTTGGTTCTGCAAACATGGCTTGGTGCAGTGGGATCAGCTTATCCTGTAAATCGCGAGCTTCTTCCCATTTACCCGCTGCTGTTAAGTTTTGAACTTCCGCAACTAGTTTAGGCGCAACGTTAGCTGTCACTGAAATACAACCAGTGCCACCGCCGATATTATAAGCAACAGCAGTTGCATCTTCACCGGATAACCAGATGAATGGTTTTTTAATTAACTGACGTTCTGTCCAAGGGCGAGATAAATCTCCGGTAGCGTCTTTTACACCGATAATTCGTGGTAATTCCGCTAAACGAGCCATAGTCGCTGGCTGAATATCAACAATGGCGCGTGGAGGGATGTTATACAGAATGATAGGAATAGCCGTCTGATCATGTACCAGTTTGAAGTGCTGATATAAACCTTCCTGATTTGGACGGTTGTAATAGCCTGCAACATGCAGTGTTGCATCAGCACCGGCTCGTTCAGCGACTTTCGTATATTCAACAGCTTCAATTGGGTTGTTTGAGCCGGCACCTGCAATTACTGGAACACGTCCTGCAGCTTGCTGAACGACAGCTTCAATAACACGGCAATGTTCATCATGAGTCAGCGTTGGGCTTTCACCAGTAGTGCCTACTGGAACAATCCCATGGGTGCCTTGTTCAATGTGCCAGTCAACCATATGACGTAAAGCTGTTTCATCAAGTTGGCCGTCCCGAAATGGGGTGATCAAGGCCACAATAGAACCGTGGATCATACAAACTCCTTTTGATCTGTAATCTAAACAAAAAACCCCGATTCGCTATAGCGTAACCGGGGTTTACAAACTGGGGCATCGATAAGCTGGTTACGCGAAAACGTACGAACCCGGTTTTGAAGAGGGTTTGAATAGTTTTCGTGTGACAAATACGTTGCTCATCATGCTGATAATCAGATTAACATTAATTACGTCCATAGTTCTGTATCGGCGGGTAAATGTCAAGCAATCATGCTGGCTTGTATAAGGTTGAGTGCATAAATATGCTTTATTGGAGAAAAAAAATTTAAGTCTGTAAGTGGGGCGTTTGGCTGTTTTAGGAATTGCGTGTACGAAATGTTAACGGTTTTATATTAATTCAAGTAAAATGCAGACTGAACATCATGCTACCCCCAGCAGCTTGGTTGCTATCAGGCGGGGGGTGCTGCATAATTCCCCGTCCAGTTTCTAGCGTAAGGTACTGTTCTCCTGGTTCCCGTTATACATAACGGGCATTTATTATTTTGGTAAAAAATAGACAGACAAAATGGCTGAAAAACGCAATATTTTTCTGATTGGCCCTATGGGGGCAGGTAAAAGCACCATCGGCAAGTATTTGTCGGAAATGTTGCATATGGATCTCTATGACTCAGATCAAGAGATAGAACGTCGGACTGGCGCTGATATTGCGTGGGTTTTTGATGTTGAAGGTGAAGAAGGTTTCCGCAAACGGGAAGAGCAGGTAATTAGTGACCTGAGCGAATTGCAAGGTATTGTTCTTGCGACCGGTGGTGGTGCCATCAAGAGTCCTTTGACCAGAAACCGCCTATCAGCAAGAGGTATTGTGGTTTATCTGGAAACGCCGATTGAAAAACAGCTAGCCAGAACACAACGGGATAAACGTCGTCCATTGTTACAGACGGAAGAAGCACCGCGTGAGGTGTTAACTCGTCTGTCAGAGGAGCGTGAACCGATGTACCGTGAGATAGCTGACTATGTGGTTCGGACAGATGAATTAACAGCCAAACAAGTAGCGACTCAAATTGTTGAGTTGTTAGGGCTTTAGATCGAAGAGATGAATGGAGGCTGTAGTGGAGACGTTAACAGTTAATTTGGCCGAACGTAGTTATCCAATACATGTTGGAGCCGGTTTGCTGACATCTTCTGCGTTGTTTGCTCCGCATATTGTTGGGCAAAAAGTCATGATAGTGACCAACGATACAGTTGCTCCATTATATCTTGATGCACTTTGTTCTACGTTATCTGCTTATCAAGTGGAAACGCTGATTTTACCTGATGGTGAAGCGCATAAAACGCTCGTTTCTTTTGAACGAATTATGTCGGCTTTACTGGAAGGAAGACATGGCCGAGATACCACATTAATAGCATTAGGTGGTGGCGTGATTGGTGATCTGGTTGGTTTTGCTGCCGCTTGTTATCAGCGCGGTGTTCCCTTTATCCAGGTTCCAACAACTTTATTATCCCAGGTTGATTCTTCTGTTGGTGGAAAAACAGCAGTTAATCATCCGTTGGGTAAAAATATGATTGGGGCGTTTTATCAGCCCAAAGCAGTGATTATTGATATTGATTGCCTTCGAACATTACCCCAGCGGGAATTGGCTGCGGGTATGGCGGAAGTGATCAAATACGGCATCATTTGGGATGAAGAATTTTTTAACTGGCTGGAATTGCATACCGCTGATATTCAGGCATTGCAGCCATATGCTTTATCCAAAGTTATTTTACGCTGCTGTGCGATTAAAGCTGATGTCGTTTCACAAGATGAAACCGAAAACGGTGTTAGAGCGCTTCTGAATCTGGGGCATACCTTTGGCCATGCGATTGAAGCTGAAAAAGGTTATGGCAACTGGCTACATGGTGAGGCGGTTGCTGTTGGCTCAGTACAGGCGGCGGAAACATCGTTACGCTTATCTTTATTATCTCAAGCTGATGTAGATCGAATTAAAGCATTATTGCTGGCAGCTAATCTTCCGGTGACTGCACCAGCTGATATGGACTTTGATGATTATCTTCATCACATGCTGAGGGATAAAAAGGTAAAAGCAGGAAAACTGCGACTGGTATTGCCTGTGGCAATTGGTCGTGCGGATTTGTTTACCGACGTGGAGCCATCTGTGCTTCGTGCGGTTATTGATGCGACACACTGAATGTGACATCAAACGATTATTTATTACTCCCAACTCAAACCCAATTAGTCTCGCGTGTAAAACAACTAATTGGGTTTTCTTCATCATTCATATTCTTATCTGGAGCAAATGGCTCTGGACGTAGTTCTATTTGTCAGCAATTGTTGAATGAGCTGGATGCAAATTTAACTGTCGGTTATGTCGAATTACATCCTGCCATGGAATTATCTCATGTCAGAGAAAATATCGTCTTACAGTTAAGACCCAGTGCCGTCTTTGATGCTACCGAACCACTCAATGAAACGCTAAATCGACTCATCTCGGATTTTTCTCGTCCTCAGTTATTAGTTGTCGATAATGCGGATAGTCTTGCTTCTGACTGGGCATTTGAGCTTTGGCAATGGCTTGCTCAGGTGGATGAGTTGTATCCATCACACAAAATTAGTGTATTACTGATCGGAACCAGTGAATTTTCTGAATATCTGGCGCAACATCTAAAAGGTCGGGAGCAGATGGCGCTGGAAATAGAAGTAGAGCCACTGACTCTTAAAGAACAAAAGAAATTGTTGATGCACTACCTGCAGGACGGAGAGGTCTCCGCAGCTCAGGGTGAACAAGCTCTGGCTCGCTTGGCACACAGTCAGGGCAAGCCTGGAGAGGTAGTTGCAATTGCGGAGGCATGTATGGATAAAAAATCTCTATCATCATTCGGAAAAACGGCGCTGCCTGTTAATAAAATTGTTGCCGCGGTGGCTATTTTAGCCGGAGTAGTCTTATTGCTGAGCTGGGTTATCCCTTCTCTCTCTGGGAAAAATTCATCGTCAACAGCGACATCCGCTCCGCAACCAGAACGTCAATCTGTAGCATTGGCACCGAGTACGTCAGCAGCAGTGGTACCTGAGGGCGTAGTAGCTGCTTCAAGTGCATTGCCTGCAGTTGTGACACAGGAAGGAATTGTGTCTGGAGCAAATGGTGCAGGAATTGATGCTGAACAGGCTGCTGATGATAGTAATAAGCGCCGGGTGGTAATTAGTGATCAAGCATTACAACAAATAACTGCGAATCAACCGACTGCAGAGTCAGCTGTTGTTGATAGTCAGACAACAACATCTTCTGAAATCACATCGGCGCATCAATTAAAACCGATTGTTAGTGAAATTAAAGGTGAGAGCACTTCAGTTGTTCAAACTGAAGCTGCAAAGAAAAAAATATCTACAGAGAAGAAATCTTCTTTAGAAAAGAAGGCCGTTCAGAAAAAAACAAAAGTAATTACTGAGCACAAAACTGAGCATAAATTGGTAAAGAACTCGCCAACAACGCTAAAAACAGTCAAAAATAATACAACGCCAGCACCAATGGCTACTAAAGGTTATGCGTTACAACTTGCTGCCAGTAGTGATGCCGTTGCGCTTAAAAAATTAGCAACCAGTAGTGGTTTGCAAGCAAAAACAAAAATTTATAAAAATCAGTCCAATGGAAAATATGTCCTGATCTATGGTGAGTATGCATCATCAGCTGCTGCTAAAGCGGCTGTGTCGAGATTGCCTGCTTCTGTTCAAAACACGAAGCCATGGCCTAAATCTTATGCTCAGATCCGTACAGAACAAGGTAAATAACAGAGCAGAAGTTACATGACCGAAAGAAAGAACCACGCATTCTGCTTTAGTACAGATTTACGGCACGCACTTGCAGTGAGTCGTGCTGTATCATGAAAAAACAGCGGGCATTTTTAAAATGGGCAGGCGGTAAATATAGTCTGATCGAGTCGATCACGGAGTTTTTACCAACCGGTAACGTATTGGTTGAGCCGTTTGTTGGTGCAGGTTCTGTATTTTTAAATACCGATTATGATGCTTATCTATTAGCTGATATTAATCCTGACCTGATTGCGTTATACAATCTGTTAAAGACGGAACCTGATGCGTTTATCCGCCTCGCAAAAACGTTGTTCTGTGAAGAAAATAATCAGCGGGAACGTTATTTTCAACTGCGTGACGAATTTAATCACACCAGAGATGTGCAATGGCGTGCTGCGTTATTCTTATATCTGAATCGTCATGGCTACAATGGATTATGTCGATATAACCGTAAAGGTGGTTTTAACGTACCTTTTGGCCGTTATAAAAAACCTTATTTTCCGGAAGCAGAATTATGGTTTTTTGCTGAAAAAGCACAAAAAGCCACATTTGTTTGTCAGTCGTTTATTGAAACATTTGCCATGCTGGAACAGGATCATGTGGTCTATTGTGATCCGCCCTATGTCCCTTTATCGCCAAGTGCGAGTTTTACCAGCTATGCTGCTAAGGGCTTTTCGGAAAATGAACAGCGGCATTTGGCGGAATTAGCCTGGCAGACTGCTGTGGAAAAACGTGTTCCGGTATTAATTAGTAATCATGCCACCGATTTGACTTACGACTTATATCAACATGCTGTTTTACAAGAACTGCAGGTTAAACGAACAATTAGTCGTGCAGGACATACGCGTCAACGGGTCGCAGAATTGATCGCCCGTTATGAACCACACCGACTGGCCAGAAAGGCTGGGTAACCTTAAAGACCGATGAATATGAAACCGTATCTGATTGCTCCTTCAATTCTTTCTGCAAATTTTGCCCGTCTGGGTGACGATGTTATTGATGTATTAAATGCAGGTGCTGATGTTGTTCATTTTGATGTGATGGACAATCATTATGTACCCAATCTGACCATTGGACCGATGGTCTGTAAAGCATTGCGTGATTATGGTATTACGGCGCCGATTGATGTGCATCTGATGGTAAAACCGGTTGATCGCATTATTCCTGACTTTGCCAAAGCAGGTGCTTCTATCATTACATTTCACCCTGAAACATCAGAGCATGTGGATCGTTCATTACAATTGATTAAAGAACATGGCTGTCAGGCTGGTTTAGTGCTTAACCCGGCCACACCACTGCATTATCTTGATCATGTAATGGATAAACTGGACGTTATTTTGTTAATGTCAGTTAACCCAGGGTTTGGTGGTCAGAGTTTTATCCCTGCAACACTGGATAAATTACGTCAGGTTCGTCAGCGGATTAAAGAATGCGGACGTGATATCCGTCTGGAAGTCGATGGTGGCGTGAAAGTTGATAATATCCGTCAGATCGCGGAAGCAGGTGCCGATATGTTTGTTGCAGGCTCTGCTATTTTTGATCAACCGGATTATGCGGCTGTTATTGCTCGTATGCGTCAGGAGTTAGACTCTGCGAATGTCTGATTTAAATAATGTAAAAGTTATTTTATTCGATCTGGATGGAACGCTAATTGATAGTGTTCCACAACTTTATCTGGCTGTTCAGGCTGCATTAAAATCCAATCAATTATCTGCCGTTTCTATCGAGCAGGTTCGTGATTGGATTGGTAATGGTGCCGATGTATTATTGAAGCGAGCAATCTGTCAGCAATATCATTTTACTGATATCGATGAAACTTTGTTTCAACAAGTAAAAAGCCAGTTTGATCATTATTATCAGATGGGTATAGACCGCGATTATTCGCTTTATCCTGCGGTGAAAGAAACATTATCTGTATTGGCACAGGCTGGTTACTCTATGGCGGTTGTGACCAATAAGCCTGATCAATTTGTGCAACCATTATTACAATCGGCAGGTATTGCAGAATTTTTCACTTACACTCTAGGTGGTGGTCGTTTACCGGTGAAAAAACCAGATCCATTACCGCTATATTATTTATGCGAACAATTTAAGGTTCAGCCAACAGAAACACTGATGGTTGGTGATTCGAAAAATGATATTCAAGCTGCACGTGCTGCGGGCATTCCTGTTGTCGGTTTAAGTTATGGTTATAACCATGGTGAACCAATAGAAAACAGCGAACCAGATTGGGTATTACATCGCTTTGATGAATTAGTGTCGTTGCTGAACGCTGAAGTAAGGAATTGAAATGGCAAAACCAATTGTATTGAGCGGAGCTCAACCATCGGGGCAACTTACCATTGGTAATTATATGGGAGCCTTGCGTCAGTGGGTTCAGATGCAAGATGATTACGATTGTCTGTATTGTATTGTTGATTTGCACGCAATCACGGTACGTCAAGACCCTCAAGCTTTGCGTAAAGCCTGTTTAGATACGGCTGCATTATATCTGGCGGTAGGTATTGATCCTGCAAAAAGCACCGTATTTATGCAGTCACATGTACCACAACATGCAGAATTGGGCTGGATACTAAACTGTTATACTCAAATGGGTGAATTATCCCGTATGACACAGTTTAAAGATAAATCTCAGCGTTATGAAAATAATGTCACGGTTGGTTTATTTGATTATCCTGTTTTGATGGCGGCGGATATTCTTTTATATCAAGCGAATCAGGTACCTGTTGGCCAGGATCAAAAACAACATTTAGAATTAACGCGAGATATTGCTTATCGCTTTAATGCACTTTACGGCAATATATTAACTACACCTGAACCTTTTATTCCACCTCAGGGTGCGAAGGTGATGAGTTTACAAGATCCGACCAAGAAAATGTCTAAATCGGATGATAATCAAAATAATGTGATTGGTTTACTCGAAGACCCTAAATCAATAGTGAAAAAACTCAAAAAAGCAGTGACTGATTCAGAAGATCCACCAGTAGTTCGCTTTGATATAGAAACTAAACCAGGTGTAAGTAATTTATTAAGCCTCATGCATGGCGCCACCGGACGCTCTATCGCGGAGTTGGAAGCTAGCTTTGAAGGTAAAATGTACGGACATCTGAAAACTGAAGCTGCTGATGCAGTTGTTGCTTTGTTGGAACCTATCCAGCAACGATATAAAGAGTTACGGGCAGATGAAGCGGCTTTATTGGCAATTCTGCAGCAAGGTGGCGAAAAAGCACAAATTCGTGCCGAGGAAACAATGCGTCGAGTATTTGATGCTATTGGTTTTGTAAGTAAACGTTAATTTTCCGGCTGAATTATAAAAAATTAATTCAGCCAAATTATTCCTGCTATATAACCTATATAAGATGAATTATGGCCTCTAAAAAAGACGAAGATATAGCTGAACCTCTGGATCTTGAATCTAAAGATATTTGGCTGCGTAAATTCAGAATGGCAAAAACTCAACAGACATTAACTTTGATGGTGGAACGAGCCATTGATCAATATCATCAAAAACCATCAGTGCTTGGGGCTATATATTTAGCTGAATGCCAAAGAGAACGAGAGTTAGAAACAGGCGTGCTGTTAAACCGTTAAATCAGCTTATTCAAATAAAACTAGCCAAATAAAGTACCTTGTTAGACAATATCGTCAGTTTAGTCGTTTAAATAGATGATGGTTAGCTAGGGCATATTTATGAACAAGACGCTTAGTTGTATCGGTGTGGCAGTAGTTTTGCTGTTAGCTGGTTGTTCCGGTTCCAGTGGTGTGTCTGAGCAATATCGTTATACGCCACCGACAGCTGTACCAGTACAAACCAGTGCTGAGGTGAATGTTCCGTACGATTTATTATGGGGCCGGGCGCAGCGTTGGTTGGCAGAAAAAGGATTTGAAGGTCAGGGTGAAGTGACTGGTGGAGTTTTGTCTTCATCGCAAGAAAGCTATGCTGATGGTTTACGGTACCTTGATTGTGGTAAAGGTGGTTCACGCGTTAGTATTGAACAACCTGCTGTAAAAATTAATATTATGATCACGCAAAATGCTGAAAAAGCAGTGGCTTCAATTAATTTGAAAGGCACAACGACAGTATCGTATATAGAAGGTAGTGGCGATAAAATTGCTGCGCCGTCGGTAACCCCGGTTTGTGTGTCTAATGGTCAGCTTGAAGCAGATTTCCTGAATTATATTAATCGCTAAATTAATAAATAATTTTGAAATAAAAAAGCCGTTGTGATTCAACGGCTTTTTGTTTTTTTACTTGATTAAACCCCAAGTTTACCGTGATATTCTTTCATCAGATCTTTCAGCTTAGCGGCTTCTGCTTTCGCTTCCGGAACTTTACCTTCATCAGCTAGTTTGCTGGCAACATCAACTTGATCGATAAACTCTTTCATACCAGCAGTGAAAGTTTTACGGTTTGCGCTGTCTGCGGCATCTTTTTGCATATTACCAGGCACGCCTGATTGTGCTTTTACTGCCGCTGCGCGTAGTGATGCTAAATCCTGTTTCAGGCTGGCTGCATCAGTATCTTTCATTACCAAACGGTAATTTTTGCCCATTTCTTTCATTGCATCGCCAACATCAACGGCTGCGAAAGCGGGTGCGATTAATACGGTTGACAATAAAACAGAAGAAAGAAAGGTTACGCACTTTTTCATCGAGAACTCCTTGAGAGCAGTTTTTATATACCTTATCAGGCTACAACATAAAGATTAAAAATGCGTTAATAAATCGTTAATTTATAAAATACGTAATCAATTATAAGTACGCATAATGTATTGATAGTCCATGTCAATAATTGTTATTCTTTTGATAGTTGAAATCTATCGGTATGTACAATGAATCTACGTGATTTGGAATATTTAGTCGCGCTGGCAGAACATCAGCATTTTCGTCTGGCGGCTGAGGCCTGTTATGTTAGTCAGCCAACGTTGAGCGGGCAAATACGCAAGTTAGAAATTGAACTCGGCTTGATCCTGTTAGAGCGAACCAGTCGTAAGGTTTTATTTACGGCATCAGGATTACAATTAGTTGCACAAGCGAGAAAAGTGCTGGAAGAGGCTCGCTTACTAAAAGAAATGGCTCAACAACATACGGAAGAGATGGCGGGTCCACTGCATATTGGATTAATTCCGACGGTTGGCCCTTATTTATTACCGCATATCATTCCTGCGATCCGTCATGAATTCCCAGAGTTAGAAATATATCTGCATGAGGCACAAACACATCAAATTGTGGCACAGCTAGATAATGGTGAGCTGGATTGTGCTTTGTTGGCTTTAGTAAAAGAAACTGATGCGTTTATTGAAATCCCGGTATTTGAAGAAAGTATGTACCTAGCTATTTCAGCTGATCATCGTTGGGCGCAACGTGAACAAATAGGCATGAATGAATTATCCGGACAACAGCTATTAATGTTGGAAGATGGTCATTGTTTGCGTGAACAAGCATTGGGATTTTGTTTTGCCGCTGGTGCCCGGGAAGATGCCCATTTTCGGGCTACCAGTCTGGAAACATTACGGAATATGGTAGCCGCCGGAGGTGGGATCACCTTGATCCCTAAATTAGCGGTACCTAATGAGCGGGTGCGTGATGGTGTCTGTTATCTGCCGTGCCATGATCCAGAACCTAAACGCACGGTTGGTTTGATATACCGCCCTGGTTCTCCATTGAAAGCGCGTTATCAGCGTTTAGCTTTATTGTGTCAGCAGCAGTTAAAGGCCCATTCGCAGTTATAGCGACATGGGCATAACACGATTACGACCGAGTTGTTTGGCTTTGTATAATTGCACATCGGCACGATGCATTAATGACTGATAATCATCGCCCGGTGTGAATTCAGCTACGCCAAAAGAAGCGGTAACATTGTTTAAACGCTGGCTGGTATTTTTATTGATGATATTCAGTCGCTCGATTGCCCTGCGTTGTGATTCAGCGAACTGGCGAGCAATCAGTAATTTGCGGGTTGGTAGTAATAAAGCAAATTCTTCGCCACCAATACGATAAATTTTTTCGCCATTATTACAGCTGTCACTGATACGTTTTGCGATCGCTTTAAGTACCTGATCGCCAAACATGTGGCCGAAGTTGTCATTGATGGTTTTGAAGAAATCGATATCCATCATGATCAGGCTGAACGGTTTGTTCATCGCCATCATCGTATTGATTTCTTGATCAAACGCCCGACGATTCAGCACATTGGTCATCGCATCTTCATAGGCTTCTTTACGGATCTCTTCGATACGATTTTTTAGGTCACCAATTTCTTTTTCGGCATCCGTTAATTGATCGCGAAAGAAGCGGGTGCTGACACCGATCTTCTGTGAGTTTTGTACCAGTTCGCGTACTAACGCCACCATTTCATCCAGAGACAGACCTTCACTATCTATTTTGGCGAGTTGAGAAAAGCCTTTTTCCAACACTTGATGGAATTGCTCGGCATCGACTCTGGTGTCTTGCATGGTAACTTGTAGTTCGGTCGCAATGGCTTCCAGACTATGTTTTACCTGTTCACTATTACGCTCGGTATCCAGTGCTAAATGTTTTTGATAAAGCTGCTCGCTGGTGACAGCAGAGCAGAGCCCGGTTTCCGAAATGGAACGGTCAATTGCTTGATTTAATTGTGGATTCGTTTGCGCAACGTACGTATACCAAAGGGCATAATTAGTCGGCGTCGTTGGCACCTGATATTTAATCATCAGGGGGACAGCTTGTTTCAGATTAGCTGTTGATTGGGCAAACTCATCCATAGGCATTAACTCGGGCTCATTACTTGTCAGCATTAACATAGCATAGTTGTGAACGCGAATAGTGGTATTCCTGCCAAAAAGTGGTTGATTTCGCTATACTCATCATGACTTTATTTATTGCCAATGGCAGGCCTGTTTATGTCCCCCAAGGATCCTTTCGCCACACGCGAAGCTGAGAAATACGAAAAACCGATTGCGAGTCGTGAACTTATTCTTGCTCTGATTGAGAAAAATGGTCGTCCGATGTCTCGAGATGAGATCGAGAAGACGCTGATGTTGCAAGACGAAGATGAGGTGGAAGGATTACGCCGTCGCCTGCGCGCGATGGAACGGGATGGACAGCTTGTCTTTACCCGCAGTAAAGCATACGCCTTACCGGATAAGCTGAATCTGATCAAAGGTTATGTTATCGGCCACAAAGATGGCTATGGTTTTCTGCGCCCTGAAACGGGCGGTGCCGACTTGTTCCTGAATCAATGGGATATGGCGAGCCTGATGCACGGTGATTATGTGTTGGTGCAGCCAACTAAAATCGATGCGAAAGGTCGTCAGGAGGCGCGTTTAGTGCGCCTGTTGAAATCGCGCGATATGGATTTGGTCGGGCGCTATTTTGTTGAAAATGGCGTTGGTTTTGTGGTGCCGGATGATAACCGCATCATTCAGGATATTCTGATCGCGCCGGATGCCACTTTAGGTGCGCGTCAAAGCCAGATCGTGGTGGTGCGGGTCACGCAGCGCCCAACCGGTCGCTTGAATGCGATGGGGCAGATCCTGGAAGTGCTGGGTGACAATATGGATCCCGGCATGGAGATTGATATTTCCATCCGCAAATTTGGCATTCCGCACGAGTGGCCACAAGAAGTTCTGACGCAGATCAAATCGCTGACCGAACAGGTGCCAGAAGAGGCGAAAGAAGGGCGTGTTGATTTACGTCAGTTGCCACTGATGACCATCGATGGTGAAGATGCCCGCGATTTTGACGATGCAGTATTCTGTGAACGTAAACGTGGCGGTGGTTGGCGCTTATGGGTAGCGATTGCGGATGTGTCGTATTACGTCCGCCCTGGTACCGCACTGGATAATGAAGCCTATAACCGCGGTAACTCGGTCTATTTCCCAGAATTTGTGGTGCCGATGCTGCCGGAAGTGCTCTCGAATGGCCTATGTTCGCTAAACCCACAAGTTGATCGTTTGTGTATGGTCTGTGAAATGACCATCTCGGAAGCGGGTCGTTTATCGGGGTATAAATTCTTTGAAGCGGTGATGAATTCACATGCGCGTCTGACTTATACCAAAGTTGCCGCAATTTTGGATGGTGATGTCAAACTCCGTGAACAATACACTGCGTTAGTGCCGCATATTGAGGAATTACACAAACTCTATCTGGCTCTGAAAAATGCACGTCATCACCGTGGTGCCGTTGAATTTGAAAGTGATGAAACCCGCTTTATCTTCAATGCACAGCGCAAGATTGATCGCATTGTGCCGTTGGTGCGCAATGATGCACACAAGCTGATTGAAGAGTGCATGATCCAGGCAAACGTGGCAGCGGCGAAGTTTATCGAGAAACAAGAAGCTGAAACTCTATTCCGTGTGCATGATCGTCCGGGTGAGCTGAAGCTGGAAACCTTCCGTCAATTCCTCGGCGAACTGGGGTTAGAGCTGAAAGGTGGTGATGAACCGGAGCCAATGCATTACGCGGAATTAGCCGCACTGGTGCAGGATCGTCCGGATGTTGAGCTGATCAATACCATGCTGTTACGTTCAATGCAGCAGGCGCAATACAGTGCGGACAATATTGGCCACTTTGGTTTGGCGCTGCAATCGTACGCACATTTCACTTCACCAATTCGCCGTTATCCCGATCTGTTACTGCACCGCGGTATTAAATATGAGCTGGCGCGTCAGCAGGGCAACCCGAAACACAAGTGGACACCAAGTGGTGGTTATCATTATTCCTATGATGATATTTCGCCGATGGGTCTACAGTGCTCGATGACCGAACGCCGCGCAGATGATGCGACCCGCGATGTGTCTGACTGGCTGAAATGTGAATACATGCAGGATCATGTCGGTTCTGAATTCGATGGCGTGATTGCGAATGTGACCTCGTTTGGTTGTTTCATCCGCCTAGCGGAATTGAATATCGACGGTTTGGTGCATGTATCCTCGTTAACCAATGATTATTATCAATTTGATGCCTCACGCCAGACCTTGATTGGCGAAAACTTCCGCCGTGTCTATCGCTTGGGCGATAAGGTGCGAGTGAAGGTGGCGGCAGTTAATCTGGATGATCGTAAGATCGACCTGATGCTGGTGGAAGATCCGTTGGTCTTTACCGGCAAAGATGCGGCGAAAAAGCAGAAATTACTTGGTGAGATCCAGCAGAAACGCGATCGTTCAAAACAGCGCAAAGCCAAAACTGATCAAGAGAAACCGGCGAAAGGGCGTGTGAAAGAAAAAGACAAACAACAGCCGGTAGCCAGTGATAAAATTAGTCGTTCGCGTGCTGAAAAGAAAAACAGCCGCAAGAAACGTCAGGGAAAAGCGAAGAAATGAGTAGCGAATTAATTTACGGTATCCACGCGGTCAAAGCGCTTCTGGAGCAAGCTCCGGAGCGTTTTATTGAAGCTTGGGTGCTGAAGGGCCGTGACGATGATCGTCTGCAGCCATTGTTAGCCACTTTACAACAGTATGGTGTCAGCATTCAGTATGTACAGCGCAAAACACTGGATGATAAGGCGGAAGGTGCCATCCATCAGGGCATCATTGCGAAGGTCAAAGAAGGCCGGAAATATGATGAATCTGATTTAGATAAAATTCTGGAGAAAGAACAAACACCCTTTTTTCTGGTATTGGATGGAGTGACCGATCCGCACAATCTGGGCGCTTGTTTACGTACTGCTGATGCCGCCGGTGTGCACGCGTTGATCGTGCCGCGAGATAAATCTGTCAGCCTGACCGGTACGGCACGTAAAGTTGCCTGTGGTGCTGCGGAAAGTGTACCGTTTATTCAGGTCACGAATCTGGCGCGCACACTGCGTGAGCTGAAAGATCGAGGCGTCTGGGTGGTTGGCACGGCGGGTGAAGCGACTCATGATGTGTTTGCGGCGAAATTAACCGGCTCTTTAGCTTTAGTTATGGGGGCGGAAGGCGATGGTATGCGTCGTTTAACGCGTGAACATTGCGATGAACTGATCAGTATTCCGATGGCGGGCTCAGTTTCCAGCCTGAATGTATCGGTTGCGACCGGTGTTTGTTTGTTTGAAGCGGTGCGTCAGCGTCGTTAGAAAATAAAAAAAGAGGCTGGTAAGCACCAGCCTCGAAAATGTCACCCTTCAGAGGAGGTTAAAGGGTGTATCTACAGAGTTTGCACAACAATACGACGTTCATAATTTATCAATAATGAGAATTATTATCAATAATAATTTCTCTTCGGTTTCTTTCCATTTTGAAATGTGATTACGATCCCAGCGACTTGCACTCTCGTGGTGAGCGTACTGGCAGTAAAAGTTTACATTTCTGCTTACCTGTTCTCAGTCGGATATAGCGGGCCGACAAACATCTGCTGGTAGCATAACGGCGGTTATGTCTATGGATAAATGTGATGCCTGCAAAACACAGTTGGTTGGAAGATATGTTAGCGATGCTAACGGCAACCGGTTTGATCTCGTTAGGAATTGTTTTTTTTAATCAGCCTGGGCTAGTGGTCGGTGGAACTGCCGGGTTGGCGTTGCTGTTGCACAAATTATTGCCTTTTAGTTTTGGTCAGTTGTTTTTCATGCTGAATGTGCCTTTTTACTGGTTAGCCTGGAAACGTCTCGGCGGGCAATTTGTGGTCAAAACGTTGCTTTCTGTTACCGCAGTTTCTTTTTTTGGTGATCATCTGCATCAATGGATGCAAATCAATGAAGTGCGCCCGATCTATGCCGCGTTAATGGGCAGTGTCTTGGTCGGAGTCGGTTTACTGATCTTATTCCGGCACCGTGCCAGTCTGGGCGGCTTTAATATTGTCTGCCTTTGGTTGCAAGAGCGTTATGGCATTAGTGCGGGCAAAGTACAGATGGGGCTCGATTGCACTATTGTTCTTTCTTCGGCTTTTATTACTTCGTGGTCAGTATTGGTAATGTCGGTGTCTGCGGCGGTCATCGTGAATGTGGTGTTAGCGACGAATCATAAACCCGGTCGCTATAACCCGGCTGCGGCCTGATAACTCTCTTTTTAGTTCCACCTTTTTTGCAGGCACTGGTTGCCTGCTTTTTCATGCATTCAGTTGTGCAGTATGCAGCTCACTATATTTTGTTCCAGCCAGCCAAATAGCCAATTTGCGACCTGAAGCGGCAGCTCGTGAGCTTCTTCAGGTGGTGAATGTTCTTCCAATACGCAACATAACTCAGCCAGTTCCATGCCGGATTGCAGTGCCATCAGCGCAAAGCTTTCCATTTCAAGGCAGCTACGCCAAACTGTGGTGAAGTCATGTTTTCGCCATATGATCCAATGACTATCTGCAGACTCTGGTTGTGGCGGCTCATGTTCAAATTCTAATGCTTGCCAGACTTGTGTCGTGTTCCAATTGAAGTGGAACATCGAGAGCGCGGGGTGTGTTTTTATCTGTAGCTTGCCCCATGCTTGTGGGTGAATGTTTTGAAGTTCAGTCGATGTCAGTGAGTGGGTATCTGCAGCATCAATGGTATGACGCAATGCCCACTCAAATTGTGCCAATTCGCCAAAAAGCGGAATCGCTGAGTAGGGATTGTGGTCTCTTAAGAACTCAGAAAGCTGTGCGCCAAACCACCGGATTGATGGATGCGAAGATGGGTATTGCTGGCGATACCGGCCGCTTAATAAAAAAAATTCTTCATCACCTAATAGTTGGTATAGGGCCGGATAATTATATTGCAGCGCTTCTGCCAACCTGAGTTGGTAGGCTTGTTGATAAATGGCGGTGCCACTCAATATTTGCGGTAAATCGGTGATGGCCAAAATTTGATGTTGTAGGCGGTATTGCCAATCAGCAAGTTGCATAACGGACCTCTATCATATTTCTAGCATGGTTAACCTCTGCCAGTAATTCAGGCAACGGGGGAATATTGCCATCGCGCTCTATCATGGTGGGGATGAATCCAAGATGATGGATCGCTTGCTGATAGAGTTGCCAGACTTCATCACACACCGGTTGATCGTGTGTATCAATCAGATAGTTTTCATGTTGGCTGTGTCCGGCCAAATGAATTTGGCGTATTCGTTGCGCTGGAATGCCATGCAGATAATCGAGCGGATCAAAACCATGGTTATGGCTCGAGACAAAAATATTATTGATGTCCAACAACAGGTCACAATCCGCCTGCTGACAGACGGCACTGATAAATTCCCACTCCGACATGCCAGTATCGGATTGAATGTAGGAGGATAAATTTTCGATCACCAGTCTACGACCAAGAAAGTCTTGGATCTGCAGAATACGGTTTGTGACATGGTGGATGGTTTCATCGACATAGGGTAATGGCAGTAGATCGTGTAGATATTGGTTATGTACGCCAGTCCAGCACAAATGATCAGAAATGAGAGCCGGTTCTATGCGTTTGGCTAATTGTTTTAGCGCAATTAGGTAATCGAAATTGAGTGGGTCAATTGAGCCAATGTTCATTGCGACACCATGCATCACGAGTGGGTAGTCTTGTCGGATCTGGTCTAAATAAAAAAGTGGTTTCCCTCCTGCGACTAAATAGTTATCGGATAAAATTTCCAACCAATCGAGAGGCTGCTTTTGGGTTATAAAATCCTGATAGTGTTCAGGACGTAACCCTAAACCAAAGCCTGATAGTGCAGCAGACATAATCATTCCTCCTCAAATTGGGGGCATAAGCCCCCGCTTTGGTGTTATTCGATGACGCTGCCGCCCTGATCCATACACACTTGTTTGCTGGCAACGGGTATCCAGCCTTTACCTTTACATGAGTTCTGCCCCGCGCAGGCGTTGCTTGCGGTTTTACATTGTGATTGACCTTTGCATGAGTTGACGCCCATGCATTTCACCATGCTGCTCGTGTCTGCTGCATGCGCAGCTGGAATCATTGCAGTGCTAAACAGTGCGGCGGCAGCAGCGGCTAAAGCAAAACCTGTTTTCTTATTCATGTGTGTATCTCCGACTATGTTTAGGGGGTGACCAGAACTTATTTTCTGGTTATAGAGTTAGTCGGAGCAGTGATGGAAAACTTACACAAAGAATAAAATATTTTATTATTTTTCTGTCTTAGTTAATTTTTTTGGTAGAAATTCACCATATTTTCATATGGTTATTGAAGTTTTTACAGCCGGTGCAGATGCGCAGATGCTCCATAAACTCATGATCCTGAAAAAGCGGGTGCCAATGGGTTTCATTTGCGGTTGACATGGTTGTGCTTACTGAATTTACGAGGGTGGCAACCATTTAGCTAAAAAATTATCACTACGTGTACAGACGTTTGTTTTTGCTACCAATATTAATCCTAACATCATGGCCCATTGCGCGTGATCCTGCAAAGCGGCAGGTGAATCTTTTAATGCATGGTAATAAGCAATGACAGCAACGGCATTCACAATGAATAACCCGGCAGCAGCGAAGCGAGTTAATAACCCGAATGCGAGCAACACGGAAAGCCCGAGTTCACCCGCAGTTGCCATGATGGCTGCACTCGCGGGTGATAGAAATGGGACATGATATTCATCGGTAAACAGATAGAGCGTAATGTTCCAATCGTGCAATTTAAGCAATCCGGATGAGAAGAACACCTGTGCGAGATACAGACGGGCTATCAAATCGGCGACAGGTCGGAGTGGGTTGATTATTCGACCTGATAGGCGTTGTATTTGGTGATAATAACTGAGTACGTTTGTCATGATTGAGATCCCTGATTTGTTGAGTATCAGGAGTTAGTCGGATGGAAAGCAGTTTTCTTACAGTTGAATGATTATTTCTTAAAAGAGGATTCATTTAATTTTCAATGGATGAGTGATTGATTAATCTGTCATATTGATTTTTCGTGGCGCATTTCTTGCTTTAATGGGTGATGTATAGCGATAAATATCCGAGATCCTATTAATGAAAATCAAGACACGTATATTGTTAGCCATCATTGGAATTGGTGTTTTGCCCATTCTTGGTGCGACGGCAGTGATCAGTTATTCTATTTCAGAGCGAATGGACACTGCGTTGTATGATCAAGTCGCAGCAAAATTGGTTGCTGTGCGGGAGATGAAACGCGATCAATTGAGTAGTTATTTCGACAATTTAAAAACAATTACCCAGAGTATTGCGATGAATTCGCATACCATCACCGCGATGCGCGATTTTTCCAATGGGTTTGATCTTTTTGCTGAGCCAGATGAGCAGGAACAAAAAAGCATTGGTGAGTATTACAACGATACTTATATGAATCACTACCGGCAGTTAGATCCGGGAATTAAGGCTGAAGTGGTAACGTCTTATCTGGCTGGTTTAGATAAACCCGCGCAATTTTATCAGTCTCATTATATTAGTCAGAACCCTAATCCGTTAGGTTCTAAACAGTTACTGAATCAAGCTGCAAAAAAAGGAAAATTTGCTGCCCGCTATGATATGTATCATACGACGTATCATCCTGATTTAAGACAGGTGCAACAAGAGTTTGGTTTTTACGATTTATTTTTAGTGAATAACGACGGTCGCGTTGTGTATTCGGTTTTTAAAGAGTCGGATTTTGCGATGTCACTGACGAGCAGTCAGCTAAAAGATTCTGGTATTGCTAAAGCATGGAATGCCGTGCGTTCTGCGAATGCGGGAACTGTTTTTTTGACCGACTTTGAGACCTATATACCATCGTATGGTGCTCCTGCGGCATTTATGGCGTTGCCTATTTTTGATGGTGATAACCGTATCGGTTCGTTGATTGTTCAGGTGTCACAAGCACAAATCACCACATTGATGACTAATAATAAGCAGTGGGGAAAGGTAGGGCTAGGTAAAACAGGTGAGGCTTATTTGTTGGGTGCTGATAAGCGTCTGCGTTCTGAAAGCCGCGGTCTCTTAGAAGCACCCGCAAACTATTTAACCCAGATTGCAAAAAATGGTTGGCAGGATCGTATCAATGAGATGCAGCAACGCAAAAGTGCTGTCGCGTTGCAACGGGATAATTCTGAAGCCGCCACGTTGGCTTTATCTGGCAAATCCGGTGTGATCACCACACCAGGTGCGGCTGGCGAAGATGTGATTGCAGCTTATGCGCCGATGAAATTAATGGGGCTGAATTGGGCTATCATTTCTGAACTTTCTACTGATGAAGCCTTTGCCGATAAACAGCAAATGTTAAGTTCTATCGCTAAAAATACGATCGTTATTGCGTTGATTGTGTTGGTGATTGCCGTGTTGTTTGGTTTAACTATGGCGCGTCGTTTGATCAATCCATTGCGTGAGTTGGTAGATTCTTTTCAGGAGTTAGCGAAAGGGGAAGGAGACCTGAATGTTCAACTGGCCAGTGCAAAACGAGCCGATGAGATTGGCGAACTGTCCCGTGCGTTTAACTCGTTTATTGCAAATATTCGCGGTGTCGTGATTGAAGTATCAGGTGCAGCAGCGCAGTTGGCGTCAGTGTCTGGCGAATTACAAAAACAAACCAGTGATGTCTTGAGTGGTATTTCTGGTCAGCGCGGTATGACACAAACTATTGCCAGCGCGATGACTGAATTTGCGGCATCCATTGACGAAGTCGCCCGTAGCAGCCATGAGACCTACAATGCGATGTCAGTAGCCGATCAGGTCACCTTATCCGGTTCAGACAATGCGAAGCGTTCAGCAGTTGAAATTGAAAAATTGGCGTTGGATACCACCGAGTCGGCTCACTCCATGTCGTATCTCAGCGCGCAAATTGATGAGATCAGCAGTGTGTTAGCCGTGATCAATGGCATTGCATCACAGACCAGTTTATTAGCATTAAATGCAGCCATTGAGGCGGCCAGAGCTGGTGAGTTAGGTCGCGGTTTTGCGGTAGTGGCAGATGAAGTTCGCTCGTTATCATCCCGTACACAAAATGCTACGGTCGATATTCAACGTAAGATTGAAGTGTTGCGTAGTGCTGCTGACGAATCGGTAAATAGGGTTAATTCTGCGAAAAACAGCGCTGATAAAGGCATTCAACTGGTGCAACAGACCGCGACAGAAATTCAGCAGATCAGACAACTGGTAACTGATGTGCAGGCGATGCATGCCCAAATTACCACCGCACTGAGTCAGCAACAGAGCACCGTTAAAGAGATGGAAGCAAATGTTTCCGATATTCATACCTTATCGGAAACAACAGAAGGCCGAACAGAAAGCTCAGCGGTGCAAGCGACGGAATTGCAGAAACTGTCTAATCGCTTAAGTGAGTTAGTCAGCCGTTTCCATACCCATTGATCCCAACATATTGTTGGAAAGCTTTGATTGTTTAAAAAGCAAGGATCAGCGAAAATAGCGCATAATTTCGTTTATCTCTTACAGCGTAGTCTGTCGAACCAGCTTTGCACTTAGGTGTTATAGCTGGTTCATTTCGTCTGTATATCAATTAGAAGATTTGAGTTGATGTCTAATTCTCCATTCCTGCAGGAAGTGGGCAAACGCCGTACTTTCGCAATTATTTCTCACCCCGATGCGGGTAAAACAACGATCACCGAAAAGGTTCTGTTATTCGGACAAGCCATTCAAACGGCAGGTACGGTGAAAGGCCGTGGTGGTAACGGTCAGCATGCTAAGTCTGACTGGATGGAGATGGAAAAGCAGCGTGGTATTTCCATCACCACCTCGGTAATGCAATTTCCATATCGCGACAGTCTGGTGAACCTGCTGGATACCCCGGGTCACGAAGATTTCTCGGAAGATACTTACCGCACGTTGACCGCGGTTGACTGCTGTTTGATGGTGATTGACGCCGCGAAAGGGGTTGAAGACCGGACACGTAAATTGATGGAAGTCACCCGACTGCGCGACACGCCGATCCTGACTTTCATGAATAAACTTGACCGTGAAATCCGCGATCCAATGGATCTACTGGATGAAGTTGAGCGTGAGCTGCAAATCAAGTGTGCGCCAATCACCTGGCCGATTGGTTGCGGTAAATTGTTTAAAGGGGTTTACCATCTGGCAAAAGATGAAACTTATCTGTATCAATCGGGTAAAGGTCACACCATTCAGGAAGTCCGTATTGTTAAAGGGCTGAATAACCCGGATCTGGATGCGGCAGTTGGCGAAGACTTGGCTGAACAATTCCGTGGTGAATTGGAATTGGTCCAAGGTGCTTCACATGAATTTGATATGGAGCTGTTCCTGAAAGGCGAACTGTCTCCAGTCTTCTTCGGCACGGCATTGGGTAACTTCGGTGTTGACCATATGCTGGATGGTTTGACTGACTGGGCGCCAGCGCCAATGTCTCGGAAAACCGACACGCGTTTGGTTGAAGCGACAGAAGAAAAGTTCTCTGGTTTCGTGTTTAAGATCCAAGCCAATATGGACCCGAAACACCGTGACCGTATCGCCTTCATGCGTGTGGTTTCCGGCAAATATGAAAAAGGCATGAAAATGCGTCATGTTCGCCTTGGGAAAGATGTAAACATCTCCGATGCGGTTACCTTTATGGCCGGTGATCGTGAACAGGCCGAAGAAGCCTACCCGGGCGATATCATTGGTTTGCATAACCACGGTACGATTCAGATCGGTGATACTTTCACGCAGGGCGAAGATCTGCATTTCAGTGGTATTCCAAACTTTGCGCCCGAGCTGTTCCGTCGTATTCGTTTGAAAGATCCGCTGAAGCAGAAACAGTTGCTGAAAGGCTTAGTGCAGCTCTCGGAAGAGGGCGCTGTGCAGGTGTTCCGCCCGATCGACAATAACGACTTGATCGTCGGTGCGGTGGGGGTACTGCAGTTTGATGTGGTGGTCTCGCGTTTGAAATCGGAATACAACGTCGAAGCGATTTATGAAACCATTAACGTTTCAACCGCACGGTGGGTGACCTGTGATGATGCGAAGAAATTCGATGAGTTTGAGCGTAAATGTTCATTAAACCTCGCGTTAGATGGTGGCGATAATTTGGCTTATATTGCACCAACCATGGTTAATTTGAATCTGACCATGGAACGTTATCCGGATGTGAAATTCCATAAAACGCGTGAGCATTGATTTTTCGCGGAAAAATATCCTGTCTTGATTCTTGTTATTTTCGCCCCCGGTTCAAGGGGGCATTTTCTGAATGCTGCTATTCTTATTACGTGAATGAATTCTATTTGAGTGACAGATTCAAACGATCAATAATTCTACGTTAGTTCTATAAAAACAATCGGGTATTACTGCTGTTTATTTATTATAGGGATGTATCATGAAAAAAATGATCGCACCGTCCATGACTTTATTTGCTGTTTTTTGCGCTACTTCAGCATTTGCGACCGAGCAAACATTAGGTACTCAAACTGGCCAGGAATTAGGCGTTAGCTTATCGAGCTACAAATATGAAGAACCAAATTTTGAGCCCGGCTTAGATGTTAAAGACGATGGCATCAAGTTGGGGGTGGACTATACCACCACTATGGCTGTGCAAAATGATTGGTTCTTGAAAGTTAACGGCCGATTTGCCTACGGTAAAGTGGATTACACCGGCTCAGGTACATCCAGTAATAACCCTGACTATTACTATGAAATCAGACCGCTATTTGGTAAAGATCTTATGGTGGGCAACAGTGTATGGGCACCCTACACCGGTTTTGGCTTCCGTTATTTAAACAATGACAGCCGTGGTGAAACAAGCACTGGTGCGTGGGGTTATCAACGTGTCAGTCGTTATTATTATTTACCTATTGGTGTAACTAATCGTTTTGCTCTGGAAAATAGCTCAGTACTAGAATCAGCAATTGAGTTTGATTATTTGATCCGTGGTCAGCAAACATCGAAATTGTCTGATGTATCTGCGTCATACCCAGATCTTGAAAATCGTCAAGATAGTGGCTACGGCATTAAATTCTCCAGTATGTACCGAGTGAATGATTTTGCTATTGGTCCGTATATTGATTACTGGAATATCAACAAATCAGATGCCGTGATTTATTCTGCTGGTGATTCAACCTATATCGGCTATGAGCCTAAAAACACCACCATTGAATTTGGTATCAAAGCGTCAATGCGCTTCTAAAATCACATGAACTAGCATATAAAGGCCGTATCGTACGGCCTTTTTGTTGCTGATAATATGCTGACTGATACTCACATTCATCTTGATCTCAACGAATATGCGGATGATCTGCCACAGGTCTTAATGCGCAGTGAGAGTCAGGGCGTGAGCCGCTGGATTGTTCCTGCGATTAGTTCAGCCAACTGGGCGCGATTACCTGTTTTACATCAGCAATATCCCAGTCTGTATTATGCCTTTGGTTTGCATCCGTGGTTTTTGGCTCATGAAACTGAGCAAGCTTTCACAGAATTAGAATTACTATTACAGCAGCGCCCTGCTGGGTTAGTCGCGATTGGTGAATGTGGTCTTGATGGTGCCATTGAGGTGCCGATGTCATTACAAATCACGATGCTGGAAAAGCAATTAGCTCTGGCGAGCCAATATCAGTTACCGGTGATATTGCATTGCCGTAAAGCGCACAATGAATTGCTGCGTATCGTCAAACAATTTACTTTGCCACGCGGCGGTGTCCGGCACGCTTTTTCTGGCTCACGTCAGCAGGCGGAACAATTTATCGAGCTGGGTTTTATGCTGGGCATTGGTGGTGTGATCACTTATCCACGGGCGGAGAAGACCCGCAAAGCGGTGGCCAAATTACCAGTTGAGAGTTTATTACTGGAAACCGATGGCCCGACCATGCCACTGTTTCAACGGCAGGGGGTACGAAATGAACCGGCGTATATACCTGAGGTATTAGCTGAGCTTTCGATGCTCAAGCAAATGTCACCGGATACGCTCGGTGAGGCCATCGAACGAAACGTTGAAAAAATGTTCCGAATCTCTAATAAGAAATAGTCATTATCACTGTTTTCTATCACTTATGTGCTTGAGACAGAAGAATTTCAGTCTATTTCACGATATTCTTATTAATCTGCACAATACTTCGCTATTGCGCCATTTCGCGTTATCTACGAGTCCGGTCAGATTTAGCCGGTCTCCAGGAATGGAAGCTCAAGGTTGGGAGTGTTCCCATCACCTTTCGGGCACGATGCCCCGCGGTAAAGCCGCTATCATTAAAACACATCAATTTACTCTTTGACCGGATGTTATCCGGTGTGCTCGATATGGAGATACGGATGCCTGATTTACAGCAAACCGCTCAACTGGCTTTACAATTAATGGATCTGACGACCCTGAATGATAATGACACCGATGCAGCAGTGATCGCGTTGTGCCAGCAGGCCAAAACAGCAGCCGGTTCGACGGCTGCGGTATGTGTGTACCCGCGTTTCGTGCCGATTGCGCGTAAAACATTACGTCAGATTGGTGCCTACAACATGCGGATTGCCACCGTGACCAACTTTCCACATGGGAATGATGATATTGACATTGCGGTTGCGGAAACCCGGGCCGCGGTGGCCTATGGTGCCGATGAAGTTGATGTGGTGTTTCCCTATAAAGCCTTGATGAAAGGTGATCAAGCAGTTGGTTTTGAGCTGGTAAAAGCCTGCAAAGCCGCCTGTGGTGAAACCGTATTACTGAAAGTCATCATCGAAAGCGGTGAGCTGAAAACACCGGAACTGATCCGTTTAGCATCGGAAATTGCTATCGATGCGGGCGCTGATTTTATTAAAACCTCAACTGGGAAAGTACCCGTTAATGCCACGCTGGAAGCAGCAAAAATCATGTTAGACGTGATTAAAGAAAAAAATCCGGCGGTGGGTTTTAAAGCGGCGGGTGGTGTAAAAAATGCCGCACAAGCGGCGGAATACCTGGAATTAGCCGCGTCGGTATTAGGTGATAAATGGATCTCGGCAAGAACATTCCGTTTCGGGGCATCCAGTTTACTCGCGGATCTACTTGCAACATTAGGTCATCAATCTCAAGCGGCAGCGTCAGGTTATTAATTGAATTAGCCATTTAAGGGGGCTCCATGTTCCTTCCGCAAGAAATTATTCGTAAAAAACGCGACGGCCAAGCACTGACCGACAGTGAAATTCAATTCTTCGTACAAGGTATTACGCACAATTCGGTCACCGAGGGGCAGATTGCTGCATTAGCGATGGCGGTGTTCTTTAATGGCATGACTATGCCGGAACGTATCGCTTTAACCTGTGCTATGCGTGATTCGGGTTCGGTGCTGGACTGGTCTGAGCTGGATTTACCGGGGCCGGTGTTAGATAAACACTCGACTGGTGGCGTCGGTGATGTGGTCTCGCTGATGTTAGGCCCAATGGTTGCCGCGTGTGGCGGTTATGTACCGATGATTTCTGGCCGCGGGCTGGGGCATACCGGCGGTACGCTCGACAAATTCGATGCGATCCCTGGCTATCAAACCACACCGCTGAATGCGATTTTCAAAAAAGTAGTGAAAGAAGTCGGGGTGGCCATTATTGGGCAAACTTCTGATTTAGCGCCAGCCGATAAACGCTTTTACGCGACCCGTGATGTCACGGCTACTGTGGAATCTATTCCGTTGATCACGGCATCTATCTTGTCGAAAAAACTGGCGGCAGGGCTGGAAGCGCTGGTCATGGATGTTAAAGTCGGCTCTGGTGCGTTTATGCCTACTTATGAACAATCAGAAGAGCTGGCAAAAAGCATTGTTGCCGTCGCCAATGGTGCGGGTTGTCGTACCACTGCACTGCTGACCGATATGAATCAGGTGCTGGCAACCAGTGCCGGTAACGCGGTGGAAGTGCGGGAAGCGGTGCGTTATCTGACGGGTGAATATCGCCATCCACGTTTACATGAAGTTACTATGGCCTTATGTGCCGAAATGCTGATCTCTGGCGGCTTAGCCGGCGATGAAACGCAAGCACGCCAGAAATTACAACAGGTATTGGATAACGGTAAAGCGGCGGAAACATTCGCCCGCATGGTATTTGCACTGGGTGGCCCGGCTGATTTTGTCGAGAACTATGATAATCACCTGCAAAAAGCAGAAATCATGCGACCTGTGTATGCGCAGTCATCCGGTATCGTGACTAGCATGGATACCCGTGCGCTCGGCATGGCGGTGGTTGCTTTAGGTGGTGGGCGCTTACGTGCTGCCGATCTGATTGATCATGCTGTGGGCTTAACGGATGTCATCTCTCTAGGCGTTCAAGCAGATAAAGACGTTCCGCTGGCGTGGGTGCATGCGCGTACCGAAGCCCAATATGAACAAACCGCTGCGGTGATCCGTAATGCTATTCAGGTCGGTGATAACGCGGTCACACCACCACCAGCGATCTATCGCCGGATCACCCTGGCAGACGTTTGAGGTTGTTATGAAACGTACGATTATATTGATGATGGATTCACTGGGCATTGGTGCCAGTGCTGATGCTATTCGGTTTGGTGATGTCGGCGCGAATACGCTGGGCCATATCGCGGAAGCCTGTGCGAAAGGACAGGCAGACATTGGCCGCCAAGGCCCGCTGCAGTTACCAAACTTGACGAAACTGGGTCTGGCACATGCTTGTGCCGCATCCAGCGGTGAATTTCCAGCCGGATTAGATGAAGCCGTTGTACCGATGGCCGCCTATGGTTATGCCAAAGAGCTGTCATCCGGGAAAGATACCCCTTCGGGGCATTGGGAAATGGCCGGCGCACCGGTGTTATTTGACTGGGGTTATTTCTCTGCCAAAGAAAACAGCTTTCCACAGGAATTGCTTGATGCCTTGGTGGCGCAGGCTGATCTGCCGGGTTATCTCGGCAACTGTCACGCGTCCGGCACCGAGATCCTCGATCGCCTTGGCGAAGAGCATATGCAAAGTGGTAAGCCGATATTTTACACCTCAGCCGATTCGGTATTTCAGATCGCCTGCCATGAAGAGACGTTCGGTTTAGAGCGCCTCTATGCGCTGTGCAAATTAGCGCGTCAGTTGCTTGAGCCGTATAACATTGGTCGTGTCATTGCGCGGCCGTTTGTTGGCAATAAACCGGGCGAATTTGCGCGCACTGGCAATCGTCATGACTATGCGGTGGAACCACCGATGCCGACTTTGCTCGATCGCATGAAAGCCGCCGGCGGTGAAGTGGTTTCGATCGGCAAAATTTCTGATATTTACGCCGGTTGTGGTATTACGCAACAGCACAAAGCGACAGGTCTGGAAGAGTTATGGGATGTAACGCTTGCGCAGGTAAAACGTGCCGCAGGGCAGACGATTATCTTCACCAACTTTGTTGATTTTGACTCATCCTACGGCCATCGCCGTGATGTGCCAGGTTATGCGCGCGCGTTGGAATATTTCGATCAACGCTTGCCGGAATTGTTTGCGTTATTGCAACCGGGCGATCGGGTAGTGTTAACAGCCGATCATGGTTGTGATCCAATCTGGACCGGTAGCGATCATACCCGTGAGCATGTGCCGGTCATTTTTTATGGCACCACGGTAACTGCGCAAGATCTGGGTTTGCGGAATACATTTGCTGATATCGGCCAGACCATTGCAGCCTATCATGGCTTACCACCACTAGAATATGGCAGCAACTGCTTGCCGGAACATCATTAAGAAGAAGGAAGAAAAATGGCAACTCCACACATTAATGCCAAAGACGGTGCTTTTGCTGAAACAGTATTGATGCCAGGCGACCCACTGCGCGCGAAATATATTGCGGAAACTTACCTTGAAGGCGCCGAGCTGGTGACCGATGTGCGCAATATGTTTGGTTACACCGGTTTTTACCAAGGTGAGCGGATCTCTGTGATGGGCCATGGCATGGGCATTCCATCCTGCTCGATTTATACCAAGGAACTTATCACCGAATACGGTGTAAAAAACATCATCCGTATCGGTTCCTGCGGTGCGGTGCGTGCCGATGTCAAAGTACGGGATGTGATCATTGGTATGGGAGCGAGCACCGATTCTAAAGTGAATCGTATGCGCTTTAAGGATCATGATTTTGCCGCCATTGCCGATTTTGGTTTGTTGCGTAATGCTGTGGCTGCCGCTGAAAAATTGGGTATTCCGGTTAAAGTCGGCAATCTGTTTTCCGCCGATTTGTTTTATACCCCGGATCCATCGATGTTTGATGTGATGGATAAATACGGCATTCTCGGTGTAGAAATGGAAGCTGCTGGCATCTATGGCGTCGCAGCGGAGTATGGCGCGAAAGCACTGGCGATCTGTACTGTTTCGGATCATATCAAAAGCGGTGAGCAGACTTCGGCGGAAGAACGTCAGACCACGTTTAACGACATGATGAAAATTGCGCTCGATTCCGTGCTGTTGAAATAGTCATCCTGCCGATTTAACACTTGCTTCCGGGAAAAGCGATCGGCTACGCTGTCGACCGCTTTTTCTGACAGGGAGTGTATCACCATGCCAATTTCCGCGTTGCCTGAGCAAATTGCTGACTGGCTCGTCCATTTTCCCGCCTCTGGCGTGCTTCAATTTACTGATCGTGGTATCGAGGCGATTGATAAGCCGGAATGTGACGGTTTTGTCGTGCTGATGGGCGCATCACTGGCACCAGAGCATGTTGCTATCACGATAAAACAGATCCGTGAAATGGGCATGCAGGTCTGTGGTTTTATGCCTTTTGCTGTCGGAAACGTCTGGACGGTCGTGCTGGGCACCTCTGCGCACTCTTCTGATCTGATGCAATGGTTAAAAATCCAGGACTGGTCAATTGATGGTGCCCATGTCGCTGCGTTGCCTCGTCTGCAGGCGGGTGGTTTGATCCTGATGGATATGGATTCCACTGCGATCCAGATCGAATGTATTGATGAAATTGCCCGTCTGGCGGGTGTTGGTGAACAGGTTTCTGCGGTGACCGCGGCCGCGATGCACGGGAAGCTGGATTTTGCTGAAAGTCTGCGTAACCGTGTTGCGTTGTTAAAAGATGCGCCGGTTTCTATTCTGGATCAGGTGGCAAATAACATCCCGTTAATGCCGGGGCTGACTGATCTGGTCAGCACCGCGAAATCGGCTGGCTGGAAGCTGGCGATTGCTTCAGGTGGTTTCACTTATTTTGCCGGCAAATTACAACGTGATCTGGGTTTAGATCATATTGAGTCAAACGTGCTTGATATCGACGGTGATCATCTGACTGGTAAAGTGAATGGCCGTATCGTTGATGCCACAGTGAAAGCAGAAACGCTGAGAGAGCTACAAGCGCGTTATCAGATCTCAGACAAACAAACCGTGGCAATTGGTGATGGTGCCAACGATTTACCGATGCTGAAAGCGGCGGCGTTAGGGGTGGCGATCCATGCCAAACCAGTGGTACGCGAACAAGCACAGGTGGCGATCCGCCATATGAATTTGGAAGCGGTGATCTGTCTGTTACAAGCGGGTGATTTAATCGCGCGGGCTTGATCTCAAAATCAAAGAAAACCGGCATAAAACGCCGGTTTTCTTGTTTAGTGTTTAATATCCAACCGCTGTAAGGTGGCGGCTGTGGTATCAATCACATCGCAGACACCCACCACACTCCAAAGCGCCTCTTCCAGCTGTTTGGCTTTATGAATGGCATATTTGGCAATGTAATGCAGCTCTTTAGCCAGATATTCCATGTCCGGACGCCCGGTGCGTGAAATATGTAATTGCACGGAATAAAACTCGCCCAGAGCCAGCGCTCTGTTCACAAAATCTTTTCGTTCACTGGTATTCAGAAAATCATCACTGAGTCGGATCTGATCTTGTTGTTTACCTTGTTGCAGTTGTTTATGCAGGATATACAACTCCACTGCCTGTGGCCGGTCTTCACGGCGAGCTTGATGCAACGGAATAATAAGTGCCTGTTTTAATATATCGCCTTTCAGTAACGGATATAAATCCGCTTTAGTCCGTTCGACATTGAGCAATAAATTATCAAGTGAATGCGGCGTTTGTCCGATACCCAAGATACCGAGTTTACTGGCGTAATGCCGATCGACATACAGTGCATAGTTAAACTGATAGTTTACAAATAAATTGCGCAAACTATTGGCCATTCCACGATAGTGGCGCTGTTCTTTCGTCATCGTCAGCTTTTTCTGATTCTGTTCGATCAGCATCTGGAAAAATTCGCGACCAATGTGCGTGTTTTCATTCCCTTCAATGGCTAAATGCAGCACCGTGCGGGTGTTATTGATATTAACGATCCGATATTTGAGATCAGACAGATCCATCTTTTTAATCAGATCTTGCATTTTGGGTAAACTGAGCTGGATCACATCTCCTATTTTACAAGGCAACGCGGCTTCCAGTTCAACTTGTAACCCAGCGTGGAAATATCGCGAGTCCAGCCAATCAGCGCATATTCCCCCAGTTTCACTACCGTCGGTGTTTTGTGCATATAACGCGGCTCACGCCGCAATTGCGCATAATGCAGCAACTCGATCTGAAAAGGGGTTGCATCTAATTGATGACCAAAACACTGCAACAGGTTGGCATCATTCTGAGTTGGCTGCCAAGACTTGAAGTCTTCAAGATGATGATCCAGATTGATGGGCGTGAGTTGACCGACATAACGAAACTGTTGCAGTTGATGAACGAGCCCATGCCGGTATTGTTCCATACTGATATTACTATCGATCAACTTATCCAGATCGAGTTGCGGATCTACGGCTTGTAATGTCAGGTTATAAACTCGCCAACTGTTGCGTTTACTACCGACCGAGAAAAACAGGGCTTTTAAACCTTTTTCCTCCAATTCCTCTTCGGTGGCAGAGAAAAAATAAATATGGCTACGAATGGTATGCGCAAAGCAATAAATCAAAATACTTTTTTGTTTAGCGGGCTGAGCCAATAAACGCTCCATTCGTGCAGGCTGAAATAATCCGGCCAGTTGATCGCTGTTGCGTTCGTTACGCCAATATTCCAATTCCTGCTGGTTGTTTTCTGTTTTCAGCAAATATTCCAGTTTGATGTCTTTATCATGTGAAAAAAACAGCGGCAGCCCCGTCAGGCGAGGCAGATAAAATTGCTCAAAACCTTTAATTTCTGTGGCAGTAAAGGCGAAATCGATACTTACCCGATAGCGGGTTTTATTTTGCTGGATGAAGTTGCGTAAATACTCTTTGAACTCCGGGCGTGGATCTTCACAACTCAGACGCAACCAACTTTGTTGTTCATGGTGTTCTTCACCACGGATCTGGTAACGTGCCGGAGACAATATGATTTCTTCCGGTTGTTCTTTCTGTAAGCCAGAGAACAAGATCTGGCAGCTTTGCCCCAGCTCATAAGAGCTTGGTTCAAGTAATACAATACGGATCCCGTTAACAGACAGGTTTGAGGTTTTGGCTTTAATCGTTTGCCCATTGGCTAATAGCAGCGTAACGGGCGACGAATAATGGATTCGTTCTTCTCGTCCCTGGTGGTAACTGCCAAACTCCAGCGTCCGGATCTGTAACCGGCTAGTAGTCGTTGCCCGTTTGGCTTCATTAACTTGATTGTGCTGCGGTTTCGCATTGGCTATGACGGTTTCATAGACGCCGGTGGTATATCGCTGCTGATAGCGTTCTAGTGCTTGCTGAAAGATTTTATTGTCATGCTCTCCCAGATAATGCTGAATACCAGCATGTTGCACCATCTGACAGGGGTAACCTTTGCTGCGCATGTCCATAATACGAATGCACGGCGACCAGAGCCGGTTTAATTCCATTTTCAGTAAAAAACGCGCGCTCTTACTTTCACCTTCTGTCAGGCGGTTAAACAGCGTGTCAAAATCCGGTTCAACAAACAGGGGTTGTAACTGTTCTAATATCGCAGATGCCAGAGGCGATTCCATGAACTGCCCACTCCTGAGCTGATTATTGTTATCATCAATATCCCATATCGACATAATAGCCAATTTCTTGAAAAGGATCTGTGATGGCAAAAAGTAAAGTCGCTTACGTCTGCAATGAATGTGGTGCAGAATCAGCCCGTTGGCAAGGTCAATGCAGTGAATGTAAGGCGTGGAACACCATCACAGAAATCCGTCTGGGCCCATCAGCGACTACCAATAAAATGCAGCGGACCGGTTATGCCGGTGAGCTGACGAGCAAGGTTCAAACATTGGCGGAAGTGTCGCTGGCTGAGTTGCCACGTATCAGCTCCGGTTACAAAGAGCTGGATCGGGTGCTGGGTGGCGGAATTGTGCCGGGGTCAGCCATGTTGATTGGCGGGCATCCGGGGGCAGGGAAAAGTACCTTGCTGCTGCAGACCATGTGTTCATTAGCGGAACGTATGCCTGTGCTGTATGTGACCGGCGAAGAATCACTGCAACAGGTTGCCATGCGGGCGCATCGTCTTGGTTTGCCCAATGATAAATTGCGCATGTTGTCAGAGACCAGTGTTGAGCAAATCTGTCATCTGGCTTTGCAGGAAAAACCAGCCGTTATGGTCATCGACTCGATTCAAGTGATGCATGTGGCTGATGTCAGCTCATCTCCAGGATCAGTCTCTCAGGTGCGGGAAAGTGCCGCGCATTTGACGCGTTTTGCCAAACAGCACCAAGTGGCTATTTTTATGGTCGGTCATGTCACCAAGGATGGTGCCTTGGCCGGGCCAAAAGTATTAGAACATTGTGTCGATTGTTCGGTGTTGCTGGAGGGGGATGCTGATTCGCGTTATCGAACCTTACGTTGTCAGAAAAACCGCTTTGGTGCGATTAATGAACTCGGTGTATTTGCGATGACGTCGCAGGGTATGAAAGAGGTGAGTAACCCATCGGCTATTTTTCTAAATCGTGGTGAAGCCGAAAGCCCGGGTTCAGTGGTGATGGTTATTTGGGAAGGCACTCGACCTTTGCTGGTGGAATTACAGGCGTTGGTTGATTATTCACAACTAGCCAACCCGCGTCGTCTGGCTGTTGGTGCAGAACACAACCGGTTGGCGATGCTGCTGGCGGTAATGCATCGGCATGGTGGTATTCAGATGTCCGATCAGGATGTATTCATCAACGTCGTTGGTGGGGTAAAAGTAGAAGAGACTAGTGCCGATCTGGCATTGATTGCGGCAATGGTCTCAAGTTTCCGCGATAACCCATTACCTAAGGATCTGATCATTTTCGGCGAGGTTGGTTTATCTGGCGAGATCCGCCCAGTACCCTCCGGACAGGAGCGTTTGCAGGAGGCTGCAAAACATGGTTTCCGTCAGGCCATCATTCCGAAAGCCAATATGCCAAAACACGAAATCACCGGCATGAAAATAATGCCAGTGACCTGTTTACAAGAAGTGATTGAATTACTCTGAGTCGGAAGGAGAGTTGTGCTCATGTTCCTGGTGATCTTCCAGTAAATGAGCAAACTCACGCAATAATAATTCCGTATCGCCGGCATTCAGTTCAATGAGCCGGCGCAGATGAGAGGCACTATCGATATCAATATGATGGCAATAGACACCGAGTTTTTTGCTGTCTAAATGCGTTGGCTCAACTTCCATATTGATTTGGATCTCTGAATCAGCCAATGAGAAAGATAAGGTATATAAACCGGCGTTTTGGTCGGCCCACTGTTTAGGGCGATCCAGCAACGCACCCTGTAACGACAGATCCAATAAGGTTGTCGACCAAATATGCTCTCCTTGCTGGAGTCGGGCTGGTGTTGAATAGACCACCCGAAAAAAGCGACGCCGTTCAATCATACTCTGTCGATCCCTATTACTGCCAAATAGCTTAGATGGAATGTAACATGCTACTTAAGTGAAATCAGGCTGTTGTTGCTGATTTCTCAGATGACGCTGAATTACCGAATACATTCAAAACCAGCACTAACCGGTCTTCTAATTTAAAACGTTCTTCCAATGCCAAACCTAACTGGCTGAGATCCGTTTCCAGCTCTGGCATTTCGTCATCTTTGATATCGCCATAACGTTCATTGAAATCCAGAATAGATTCTGTTGTATCTTGAATGCGATCAATTAAGCGATTAGTCAGTGATAAATGTTTACCCTCTGTCTGTTCATACGCTTGGATCAGAATTTCATAAATCTCAAAATGCCCGGCAGATACATAATCAACCAAATGGTCACAGAAATCAGAGAGCGCCTGAGTAGTAGGCTGTACCTTGCGGTAAGGTGGCATAAGCCCAGCTAACTGCATGTATTCAACTAACAAGTTACGGCGCACATCCAGCCATGAATCGATAGCAGGGTGTTTTCCGGCGACTTGTTGGCGTATTTTATCAAGAGTAACCAGCATGTTGCCTCCTTGGTTTACCATTTAAAGTGTTTATTTCTTTCTAAACTCATTGTGCGGCCTTTGTTACAAATGACCCACCATTGAAGTTAACAACTGTTAACCATGTCTCTTTTCCTGTTATGTCCCGCCTAGGCTTTAAACAGTTTATTGATTGTTAGCAGCATGTTAATCATCAGAATGTTAGAATTGTCGGATATTGACTAACCAGAACAGATAAATGATTAAGATAGAAAATGATCGTTACCTGAAAGCGCTATTGCGTCAGCCCGTTGATCGCACCCCCGTTTGGTTAATGCGTCAGGCTGGTCGTTATCTGCCGGAATATCGTGCACTACGTGCCGAGGCCGGGGATTTTATGACTTTGTGTCAAACTCCGGAGCTGGCGTGTGAAGTAACGCTGCAACCATTACGTCGTTATGCGCTTGATGCGGCTATTTTGTTTTCCGACATCTTGACCATCCCCGATGCCATGGGGTTAGGGTTGACCTTTGGTGCTGGTGAAGGGCCTAAGTTTGCGAAGACTATTCAGCATCAGCGTGATGTAGATGCATTGCCGTTACCTGATCCGGAAGGTGAGTTGCGTTATGTCATGGATGCAGTCCGCACCATTAAGAAGGCACTGGCACAACAAGTTCCGTTGATTGGTTTTTCTGGCAGCCCATGGACACTCGCTACCTATATGGTAGAAGGCGGCAGCAGCAAGCAATTCTCGCGCATTAAACAGATGATGTATCGGGAGCCACATTTACTGCATGGTTTACTCAGTAAATTAGCAACCAGTGTGACGCAATATCTTAATGCACAGATCGCCGCAGGTGCGGATGCATTGATGATTTTTGATACCTGGGGCGGCGTATTATCGCATCAGGATTACCGTGATTTTTCACTGCAATATATGACGCAGATCGTTCAGGGGCTTCATCGCCACTATGAAGGTCGAACTATTCCCGTGACTTTATTCACGAAAGGCGGCGGCCAATGGTTGGAAGCCATTGCGGCATCAGGTTGTGACGCCATAGGCTTGGATTGGACGACCGATATTACCGTTGCCCGACAACGAGTCGGAGATAAAGTCGCCCTGCAAGGCAATATGGATCCAGCGGTGTTATACGGTGATGATGCGTTAGTGAAAGTGAAAGTGCAGGATATCTTAGGGCGGTATGGGCATGGTTCTGGGCATGTCTTTAATCTTGGGCATGGTATTACCCCGGATATTGATCCTGAGCGGGTCAGTACCTTTGTCGATGCGGTGCATCAATTTTCAGAAACATATCATCAGGCATAAAAAAGACCGGCTTTCAGCCGGTCTTTCTTTATCTATCAAGTTTTATCGATTGGGTAATCCGCAGTTAACCGGCATTCAGCTGACGTTTATATTCCTGAATTTTAGCCACCAAAGTTTTACGGGCTTTATTCTGCATTGGTTCATTCATTGGCAAATCGACACGCATCGGATCGACCGGGCGATTGTTCACATGGAATTCATAATGCAGATGCGGGCCGGTAGAACGACCGGTGTTGCCGGATAAGGCGATCACCTGACCCATTTTGACTTTCTGGCCGGGTTTCACCATGGATTTGCTTAAATGCATATACACAGTGCTGTAACGGCCACTGTGGCGTAAGACCAGATAAATCCCCATATCAGGATGACGCGTCGCCTTGACGACTACAGCATCTGCTGGCGCCTGAACCGGCGTTCCTACATGTACGGAGAAGTCTGTACCGTTGTGCGCCATCACGCGGCCTGTAACTGGATTAAGTCGGTGTGGATTAAATCCAGAACTCACTTTAGTTGACGATGGGATTGGGAAACGCATGAACTTACCACTTTGGGTCATGCTCAGACTGCTGCCTTCATCATCATAAAACTGATTATCGTCGCTACTGCGGAATGCAGAATAAGTTTTTCCTTTAGAACCGATAATAACGGCTAACACACGTGCATCGCTGACTGCTTTTCCGCCGACAGCATTACGGTCGAATAATACTTTAAATATATCGCCTTTTTTCAGATCACGGCGGAAGTCGATTCGGCCTTGGAATAAGCGCGTCACTTGATGAATATGACCTGCGCTCAGGCCGGCGCTACGAGCGCTGTTAGCGAATGTTCCGGAAATGGTGCCACGCAATACGCGGGTTGGACGAATGGCTGGACGAGCAGCTTCTTTTTTCTCAGCCGCTAATGCTTTGGCTTTTTCTGCGGCTTTTTTATCTGCTTTTTCTTCCGCAGCAATTCTGGCGGCTTCTTTTTTACTTACCTTGGATTTTTCGTCAGTAATAGTTGCTGTGTCTGTTTTACTGGTTTCATCGGTAGTGTCGACATCGACCGCACTGACACTTTCCTGTTTATTATCGTCAGCAGTTGCAGTATCACCTTGTTCAATGTGCGATTTGTAGGCATCGCCAGAACGTTCAAAGATGACACGTTTATCCTGCTCTAAAGGGATCGATAATTTTTGGATAACGTTTTCGTCATCGAGATAAAACGAAATTTTTTGTCCTGGTTTCAAGCGGACCAATGAATTTTGGATGTCTACTGCTACTAATTTTTGCAGAGAAACTGGCGATAAGTTGAGAGTATTAAAGATGTAAGAAAGGTTATCGTCATCTTTTACGGTGTAATCCATTAACTGAGGTTCACTAGCAGCGGTATCGTCACTGATGCCGTCGCTGGTACCATCACCATCATCCAGTAAGGCTTGGTTCGGTACGTTAACAAATTCGGTATCAACGGCCTGCTTACTTAATTCAGCATCCGCAGATAAGTCGTCGGTAGACACAGGCATTGGTTTATCTGAAAGCAACTCGCCTGGTGGCGGTAACAGAGTAATGCTGGCTACAGAGAAACATGCCAGCATAATGATGGCGTATAAGTGCTGTCGGGGAATGGGTAACTCACGATTCGCCAAACCTGTAAACGGTGTCAGGATCCGTTTCATTGTTCTGTCTTCGCTCTGTTGATAATCGGAATGTTATACCATCACTGAATGCAGGGTTAAAATTTCATCGACCCTAGATGGCACAAAGTTAGATTTGTATCACGGACGGCAGTGCGATGACAATAAAATGGGCAATAAAATGCCAACACAGTGTGTGTCTGGTGGTTTTTTGTTCGATATCGATTTGAATCGGCTCATGCATCTGTTTGTTAGTTTATTTTTCATTAGCTGCAGACTAGCTTACAATTCATGGCTTACGCGAAGGAGAATGCTGTGTTTGGTGACAAATTTTATAAAAAATTGCAAAAACTGATGCCGTGGCAGCAGACCGTTTATGCGTTGGCATTAAGCGAGAGAATGTATCCCAATTATTGCCTGTATGTTGAAAGCACTGGTCGTGGTGATGCCAAACTCTTCCGACAGGCGCTGGATACCATGTGGCAATACCTGACTGAACGTGGCATGCATGTCGATTTGTCCGCGATTCTGGAAAAGATAGAAAGCAGCATGCCGGAACCGCAAAAAGAAGAGTGTTATGGTGCCTGGCCGGCACTGGATGCTTGTGTGGCATTAGCAACAGCTTATAACTCGGTTGTATTTCGCTTGGGTGATGAGGCTTATGATGTATGTCAAACATCACTGGGCTCCGTGATTGGCTTTATTGAAATGCAGCAAGGAAAAGAGCTTACCGACGAAGAGCTGTATGCAGAATCACTTATAGAAGAAGAAATGGCTTTTCAGGTTGAGCTGTTGACTGCAGTATCACAACCCCGTGATGCGAGTGTGATTTTGAAGATAAAAGAGCTCGCTACACAAAATGGTGTATCGAATCTGGGCATTAGTTTGGAGTAGTTGTTTCGGGGGCTTAGTATAAAGCTTAAGCGGCTGGCAGTATGTTTTGTGACTTCAAAGAAGTTCTCGGTGAAAATCTGCTGTTTTTCCTGAAATCACGATAGAAAGTTTTTGCCAGTCCGTCGAAATTTGACTAGATTGAGGCAGCTTTTTTGATCGGCTTAAATAATAAGGATTGCGTATGAACAAAACTGAGCTTGTTGATGCGATTGCAGCCAAGGCTGACATGAGCAAAGCCCAGGCTAAAGCAGCACTGGAACAGATTCTGGAAACTATCACTCAAAGCCTGAAAGAAGGTGATCCGGTACAGCTGGTTGGCTTCGGTACTTTTAAAGTAAATCATCGTGCTAGCCGTACTGGTCGTAACCCTCAGACTGGTCAGGAAATTACGATTGCTGCTTCTAACGTACCAACTTTTGTTGCTGGTAAGGCATTAAAAGACGCAGTAAACGGTTAATTCTTTTCTGTATAAAAAAACCGGCTTATGAAAGCCGGTTTTTTTTATGTCGCCAGATTATAAACTGACTTCCGTTTCCCCATCGTCTGGTGTTGTGTCTTTTGCTCCAAAGTAAGCAAAAGTTTCTGCTGCAATGACATGACGCAATCCAATCAAACCAATCAAATTTGGAATTGCCATCAGACCGTTAACGATATCGGCAATGATCCAAATCAGATCCAAATGCAGGAATGCACCAGCTGCAACCAACAAGACGAAGACCCAGCGGTAGCTTTTGATGGCTTTAACGCCCAGCAGGTATTCGGTGCAACGCTCACCGTAGTAGTTCCAGCCTATGATAGTAGTGAAGGCAAAGAACAGCAGACCGATGTTGACCATATAAAAACCGAGCTGACTACCAATACCTTGCGTGAAAGCCTGGTTTGTCATCGCGGTACCAGCCACATCAGATTGCCATGCGCCGGTCAGAACTAAAGTAATACCAGTCATAGTGCAGATGATGATGGTATCAAAGAAAGTTCCGGTCATGCAGACCAGACCCTGTTCTACACAGGAATCAGTTTTTGCTGCAGCCGCTGCAATAGGAGCGGAGCCTAAACCTGATTCATTAGAGAACACTCCGCGTGCTACCCCGGCTTGCAGTGCCAGCATCATGGTAGCACCAGCAAAACCACCGGTAGCGGCTGTAGTTGTAAACGCAGCATTCAGGATCTGATGAATTACAGCTGGTAGCTGTTCTGCATTTATATACATGACACCAAGGCAGGTGAGTACATACAACGCGGCCATGAACGGCACAACTTTGGTTGATACGCGGGAAATTGACTCAATCCCACCCACGGTGATCAATGCGACCAATACCGCCAGAATCAGGCCGGTTGTCCATTTTGGTACTTCAAAAGCCAACTGTGCGGCATCTGCAATAGCATTGACCTGTGGGAACGTACCGATACCAAACAGGGCTACTCCGATACCAAACAAGGCAAAGGAACAGGCCAGAAATTTACTGCCTAAGCCTTTTTCCAGATAGTACATAGGGCCGCCACTCATCTGACCGTTAGCGTCTTTTTGGCGATAACGAACAGCCAATAGCCCTTCGGCATATTTTGTTGCCATGCCTAAGAAGGCTGCTATCCACATCCAGAAAATAGCACCTGGGCCACCCAGTTTAACGGCTGTGGCAACACCCACAATATTACCGGTACCGATAGTAGCGGAGAGGGCGGTACACAAAGCAGCAAAGCTGGATACATCACCTTCTTTATCATCATGTTTGGGCGGGAAGAACACCAATTTTAGTGCCAGTGGCAGGCGAATGACCTGTAGCAGACCTAAACGGATAGTGAGATAGAGCCCGGTACCCATCAGCAAAGCTAATAGAGGCGGACCCCAGATAAAATCATCAACGGCGGTAAGAAATGAATGAAGCATAGTTTTAAATATCCTCCTGAAACGAAGCTGTTCATTCGTGAAAGGAGGAGACAGGAATACCTACCCGGTGACGATCACCAGATATGTCATTCCATCCCCTCTGTCCTTTTGCCTGAGAGTTTCAACCCAAATGGGTTTTGCTCCTTCGGCGCCCGATTTAACGGATCTCTCCAGAGTATCGTCCAGTAGCAGTCCTCACCTTGCGGCACCTGAAAGATTTACTTCTTCGGTGGATGTTGAATCATCCTCTCCTGCTACCTTCATCCGAACATTGGAAGGTAAGCGTAGATCCTAAATAAAATATGGCTATTTGTCTGCAGGGTAGTTTAAAAAATCACATAATTGCTTTTTTATTGAACACATAACTATATGTTGCGTTTTTTTTGATATAAAAAATCGACGATGACAGATGGTTTAATTCATTGCATCAGAGGGAATAGGGCGCTATGCATTAATTTTATTAATTCATTTGTAATGAAAGTTAGCGCTAAAACCACTGAATGAAACCGGTTTTTCCGGTAAAATACAGTCAACTTTACTACTCCGGTGATAACCATGTATAAGCTGATTGCACTTGATATGGACGGCACGTTGTTACGTGGCGATGGTACGATTTCTGAACGCACCAAGAGTGCTATTCACCAAGCCCGAGAAAAAGGGGTGAAAGTGGTGTTGGCCTCTGGCCGTCCGATTGAAGGGCTGGAGCGCTATCTGACTGAACTGGGACTGACCACCGATGATGATTACGCACTGAGTTATAACGGCGCGCTGATTAAAAATGTCGGTACCCGGGAAAATATCTGCAGTCAGTTGATCAGTGGCAAAGATCTGCATGATGTGTATGCCGTGAGTCAGCAAATTGGCGTCAATACCCATGCATTTTCTACTGAACTCGGTTTGATTTCACCTAAATTAAGTCATTACACTGCGCATGAGCGCGATATGAATGGTATTCCGCTGACACTTATCGATTTTAATGAATTATCAGAAGATCATCCGATCGTGAAAGTTATGCTGGTCGATGAACCAGAAATTTTATCACCGGGCGTTGAGCAAATTCCAACCGATTATTACGATCGTTTTACCGTAGTGCGCAGTGCGCCCTTCTTTTTAGAGATCCTGAACAAGAACAGCAATAAAGGCAATGGCGTTGCTATGCTGGCGGATTACTTAGGTATTACATCGGCAGAAGTGATCTGTGTCGGGGATGCGGGTAATGATATCCACATGCTGGAATATGCGGGTTTGTCAGTAGCAATGGGTAATGCGTTTGATGACATTAAAGCTATTGCCGATTATGTGACCCACTCTAATGAAGATGATGGTGTGGCGCATGTGATTGAGAAATTTATCCTGGCTTGATAAATGGCTCTGCAGCCTGCTTTCACGCCGGAAAGCGGGCTGCGATAGTTCTGAATACCCCTTCAATATCGATAAATGCGTCGAGCACTTCCGGATCAAACTGCGTTCCCCGTCCAGCAGCAATAATAGCGACCGCTTCCTCATGTGAGAACGGAGGCTTATACACACGTTTATTGATCAGAGCATCATATACATCGGCAATTGCCATGAGGCGTGCAGGAAGGGGGATTGCATCGCCCGCCAGCCCTTGTGGATAACCTGTACCATCCCAGCGTTCATGATGCGAATGAGCAATCTGCTTAGCAAATTGCAGAAAATCGACCCGCATGCCGCATTGATTTTCCGCCTGCACAATGGCGTCTAAACCCAAGGTGGTATGTTGTTTCATGAGCTCAAATTCTTCAGCGGTCAGTGAGCCAGGTTTTAATAAAATACTGTCAGGAATGCCGACTTTACCGATATCGTGCAATGGTGCTGATTTATACAGCAGATCAATGTTTTCTTCGGTCAGCAAAGTCGCAAAATGTGCATGAGACTGCAGCCGTTCAGCGAGTGCTTTAACATAGGTTTGTGTACGGCGAATATGACCGCCAGTTTCGTTATCACGTGTTTCCGCTAACGATGCCATCGCCATGATAGTGACATCTTGCATGGCATGTAATTCTTGTGACTGACGAATGATCTCTGCGGTACGGCGTTCGACTTCTTGTTTCAGGTAATCATTTTTACTACGTAAAAAATCTGCCGCATCTTTTAACGCGAGATGTGTTTTGACTCTGGCTTTGACAATCGGTGGGCTGATTGGTTTGACGATGTAGTCAACAGCACCCAATGCGAGACCTTGTTCTTCGTCAACGGTGTCAGATTTAGCGGTCACAAAAATAATGGGAATATGTTCTGTCTGCGGCATGGCTTTGAGGCGGCGACATACCTCAAAACCATCCATATCCGGCATCATGACATCGAGTAAGATCAAATCGGGCGGAGTATCAGAAAAGGCGATCCGTAACCCGCGCTCTCCGCTGTTAGCGCCTTTAACTTTATAACTGTCTCGTAATATTTCATTCATTAGCATCAGGTTGTCGGCAATATCATCAATTACCAGCAGGGTGCGTTTATCGTGTCCATTTTGTTGCATCCCATGTTCCTTATGATTATTGCTCAATGCGACTGGCTTGCAGTTTGGCCAGTAAAAACAAGGCGTCATCAAATTCAAATGCGGAGATTGCATTGGCCAGAAGCGTTAATTGTCCGGGAAAAATGGTTTCTAAATATTCGCGTTGATTACGAAAGAGCGCGGCGGCTTCTAAATTATCCTCACTTAATAAAACCCGCAATTGTTGTAACGTTGTTTCTAGAACAATTGAGTTGGTAATAGCTTGATTAGTATTGTTTTTAATAGGAGCAGTTTGTTCGGTTACATGCTGAGAAGCTGCTGCTTCATCGGCGGCGCGTGATAGTGATGGCGATGATATCGTGTCAGCCGTTGTAGATGAGAGCGTTGCCTGGGTTAACAAAACAGTAAACCAGAATGTACTTCCCTGACCATAAATGCTCTCGACTCCGACTTCACCGCCCATTAATTCTGCTAAACGCTGCGAGATAGCCAAACCTAATCCGGTGCCGCCATATTTGCGCGTGGTGGAAGCATCTGCTTGCTGAAAACTTTGGAACAGACGTTGTTGCTGTTCAAGAGTCAAACCAATACCGGTGTCTTGCACAGAGAACCGTAACTGCACTGCTTCTGTATTTATGTGCGGCATGGTTACGCTCAGTGTAATGTGGCCTGAGTCAGTAAACTTAATGGCGTTGCTGGCATAGTTCAGCAGGATCTGTTTTAGCCGCAGTGGATCACCGATCAATTGTTGCGGAATATGTTCACTAATTTCGACCTGCAGTATTAAGTTTTTTGCTTTGGCTTTTTGGTCGACTAAGTCAGTCACTTCCTGTATTAAATGACTTAATACGAACGAAGTTTGTTCTATATGCAGTTTGCCGGCTTCAATTTTAGAAAGATCGAGGATCTCATTAATAATGGCTAACAGGTGCTCGCTGGCACCTTTAATTTTCTGCAGATAATCGCGCTGTTGCGCTGTCAGTTCTGTGCCTAATGCAAGATGAGACAGACCGATAATTGAATTCATGGGCGTGCGGATTTCATGACTCATATTCGCCAGAAATTGGCTTTTCGCCTGGGTGGCTGCCTCTGCTTCTTCGGCGCGCTGTTGTAACTGTGTATTGAGTTCGGTGATCTGTGCCGCGCGTTTGGCGACCAGTTCTTCGAGATTATCCCGGTGTAGTTCTAACTCAGTTTGTATACGCTTGAGTTCGGTTATATCTTCTTTGGTCGCCAGATAATGGGTTATCTGGCCGTCAGGTTGTCGGATCGGCGCGATACGGGCGAGTTCGTTGTAAACTGAACCATCTTTACGCCGGTTGATAAACTCGCCACTCCAAGTATGGCCTTCGGTGAGAGTTGCCCACATCGCATCATAGGTTGCTGCCGGAGTCAGATCTGATTTTAATACTCGTGGATTTTGGCCAATAACCTCATCACGTTGCCAGCCGGTGATGCGCACAAACGCTTCGTTGACATACTCAATGTTGCCATTCAGATCGGTGATCACAATGCTGCCTGGGCTTTGTTCCACGGCCATTGATAACTTACGCAGCTGTTCTTCGGTCTGTTTCTGATGGGTGATGTTGCTCCAGATCGTAGCGAGGCAGCGTCTGCCGTGAACAGTAATGGGTCGTGCACTGACCAAGACGTCAATGATTTCACCATTTTTCGTTTTATGGCGTGCTTCAAAATCAGTGCCATTCGAGTTGGACAGTGATTCAAACAGCGCATGTAATTCGTCAATGCTGAAAGAAACATCGATATCTGCAACACACATTTGCGCAAATTCTTCCCGGCTGTAACCAAGTAGCTGATGCGCTGCAGTGTTAAATTCCAGAAACTGCCCGGTATTGGCATCCACCAGCCCAATAGAGTCAGAGGCCTGTTCGACTATGGCACTGTAGATTTCCCGGCGCTCATACAACGCATTTTGCATTTTACGGCTTTGAGTTATGTCACGCCCAATACCCACGACGCCAATCAAGTTTCCTTGTTTGTCGAACATAGGAGTTTTACTGGTCTCGAGTAAAATTAACTGACCATTGGCAAATCGCACCCATTCTTCATTCGTACAGGTTTTTCTGCTAAGTATCGCGTCCATATCCTTCTGTCGGAAAAATGCGGCCTTTTCCGGCGGTACAAAATCGTAATCTGTTTTGCCAATGATTTCAGTTTCGGGAGCGCCAACTAAACGTTCAAATGCTTTGTTACAGGAAAGAAATACGCCGGTTAAGTCTTTTGTCCAGACACAATCTGGTATTGCGGCTTGTAGATTACGCAGAAAGGTTCGTTCTTTCTCAATTTGTGCATGACTTTCAACCAGCTCGGCTTGTGCTTCATTACGCGCTGAAAGCAGAGATTGCTGATAACGTTCACTTTGTCGGCATAATTCTATCGATTGACACAGATGTGCTAGTACGGGTTGAAAGATATGAAGAAACATTTGTTCATTATGAGGTAATTCAGGGGTCAGTAACAAAATCATGCCGTAATGATTCAGCGGCAAACACATAGCATATTGATAACCTCGATTTGTCTGAGGTAATAACTCAGCGAATACATCATGTGGCAGCACTTTAATCTGATCACAATTCAATAAAGCTGGCGGTACAGTGATAAATTGGTGGTTTTGCCGTTGTATGACGCGATCACCGATAGATGCAATCAGTTGTGCTTTAGTTTTACCGGCTTCGGTCTCAAAATCTAATAAAACCAGACCCGTCGGGTATCCGGTATGAAACATCAACCGCTGCAATACTTTGATTAGCAGTGGTTGCAGCTTATTCTCTCGACCGATAGTGAGAATCAAGTCATTGATAATAGAGAGTATGTGTTCACGGTTCATCAGTATTTCCAACTACCGCAAAGTAATGCTGCACTATGAAACATCGGGTATTCCCAAATGCGGCGACTGCCAATTTCCCCCAGTGATAAGGCGCCGACCAATTGAGTGGCACCAGTGCAACTTTTCAGATTGGTTAATTCCTTGAGTGTGTCACCGCCTAAATGAATGCGGCGGGCGGCACAATAGAACATCAGCAATGGCCAGCCTGAAATCTCAGGAAGATCGGTTTGTAAGCGATGACAGATTTGCGTCACACATTGGCTTTCATTAAGTGGCGGGGCGTGTAATAACACCAATGAGGTATTTGCCGGCACATCACCGACACAAACGATGCTGCCATCACTGTGTATCGCGACAGGAATACGAACCACCACTTCATTATTGGCCTGCAAGATCCCAAGGGGAAAATAACTGGCATATTGATAAAAATTGTCAGTAGATAGTTCGACACCACATTCATCCAGAACTAACTGTTTGTAAACGTCAAAAGCCGGTTGCCAGTCGATACTAATGATGCGGTTACCTTCCGCGGAGGTGGCACTGATCACTTTATCGGGGGCGGGATAGCCGTGCTCTAAAAGCATGCCAGCCCAGGCAGGCAATAACATACACCAGACCCCGTTTGGAATAATTTTAGATGCATCAAACAAGCAAGGCATGGGTTGAAAGGTTTCGCTGCCGGCGTTAACGCCAGCATAGTGTACGCTGTCAGCCAGATTGAGATAGAGGTTTTCAACGATGGTACCAACATCAGGCAACATGCTGTCAAACATCATAAATAATGTTGGTTTATCCGCATCGTCGGCAAGTTCAAGAAATGGCTCTAGTTTTGTTGCAATATCTTGCGCTGTATCAGTTCGATCAGGGATATTTTCAAATAAATGGCTAGGTGGCTGTTGGTTCAGACGCAATAACCAGCAGCCGTTATTGCGCCAGCCATCATCAGTCACTAAGGCGGGAAACACCGCACCGGTTAACGGAATTCCAAGTTGTTGACAGCTGCTTTGTAGTAGCGGGATCTGCTGGTTTTCTGCCTCTGGAACCAAAGCCATAACGCCCATTGCCGGGTATTGATTGTGCCAGCGTTGCAGCAGGTCAAAAATAATGGCTTCTTCAAATGGAATATACTCTATTGCGTTATTGTCCATTTGTTTCTCCATACTGCAATCTATCAGATTAAAGGCTGATAAAGTATGGCATAGATATTAATTAGTTATTGTGAATATGGTCATGCGGAAACGATGAAACAGAGATGAAACACCGCCTTAATATGAAAAGGCGGTGTTGTTTTTTTAGACAAAACGCATGGAGAGATCCATGGCGTGGGTATGTTTGGTCAGTGCGCCAACGGAGATGTAATCGACGCCGGTTTGGGCATAAGTTGCGATAGTTTGCAGCGTGACGTTGCCGGAGACTTCCAGTTTGGCTTTGCCTGCATTGAGCGCGACGCCTTCACACATCATGGGTACAGTGAAGTTATCCAGCATGATGATGTCGGCATTGGCATCCAGTGCCTGCTGCAATTCATCCAGACTTTCGACTTCCACTTCCACGCGTTTGCCTGGGTTCAGCGTGCGTGCTGTGGTGATCGCTTGCGCGATGCCACCACAGGCCATGATATGGTTTTCTTTGATCAGGTAGGCATCAAACAACCCCATGCGATGATTAGTACCGCCACCGCAGGTAACCGCATATTTCAGCGCGGTACGCAGGCCGGGAATCGTTTTACGGGTATCCAGCAGCTTACATTGTGTGCCCGCAATCTCGGCGACATACAGGGCGACATTGCTGGCAACACCCGACAGGGTTTGAATAAAATTCAACATGCTGCGCTCACCAGTTAAGAGAATGCGCGCGGGGCCATACAAACGAACCAGTTCCTGATTAGGCTCAACCTGATCACCGTCTTGTACTTTCCACTCGATGCGGACATGGCCGCCGAGTTGTTCGAATACCGCTTCTGCCCAGGCTTTGCCACAGAACACACCCTTTTCACGGGTGATCACATAGGCTTCAGCTTGTTTGTCAGCTGGAATAAGTTGTGCGGTAATATCGGCATGCGCATCAAGTACGCCACCCAAATCTTCTTCTAATGCGGCACGCACAGTGCGCTGGATATCATTTTGCAACATGACGAGTCCTGTTGAATTAGCCGGTTTTTCCGGTCGAAACAAAAAGATGTTGGACGTAAGCATACCATGTAGCATGCTTTGGCGCTAAAAACAGAGAGGTAAACAGAGTGTTGAATAAAAATTGGTCGATTAATCATCAGGGCTGGCTTGCGGAAGCGCGACATTGCCCATCACCGTTTTTTAATCAACGCCCGCAAGGCGAGCCGGTTTCATTGCTGGTAGTGCATGGCATCAGTTTACCGCCAGGGCAATTCGGCGGGCCGCATATTGATGAATTGTTTACCGGAAAATTAGGTCCACAGGCGCACCCGTATTTTGCCGAAATCGCGCATCTGGAAGTGTCGGCACATTGTTTGATCCGCCGAGATGGGGAGGTGGTGCAGTACGTGAGTTTTCTCGATCGCGCCTGGCATGCCGGACGTTCGCAATTTGCTGGTCGTGAGAACTGCAATGATTTTTCCATTGGCATCGAGCTGGAAGGTACTGATGACAGCGGCTATAGCGAAGCGCAATATCAACAACTGGCCGCGGTAACACGTGTGATCCAACAAACTTATCCGGCAGTGACAGCGGAGCGGATCACCGGGCATTCAGATATCGCGCCGGGCAGAAAAACTGACCCTGGCAGTGCATTTGACTGGGCGTTGTATCGCAATTTAATGAAGTAATCCGAGAGTGTTTTCGTTATTCATGTAAACCTGATCTTATTCATCTGCCATTTCTGTAGCCGTCATTCATGAAGATTGTTATTGCCCCTGATTCGTACAAAGAAAGTCTGAGCGCTATGGAAGTGGCTAATGCCATAGAAGCCGGATTTCGCGAAATTTACCCTAATGCTGAGTATGTAAAAATGCCCGTGGCAGATGGGGGGGAAGGGACGGTTGATGCGATGGTGGCGGCAACGGGTGGCCACAAAATTAGCGTAAGCGTAACTGGTCCGACCGGTAAGCCGGTGATGGCAGAACTGGGGCTGATACATCAACACACGGCAGTCATTGAAATGGCTGCAGCCAGTGGTTTGGAACGTATTTCTGTTGCCGAACGTAATCCGTTAATCACAACCACCTATGGTACGGGCGAGATGATCCGGGCTGCGCTCGACTTGGGGGTGAAGCAATTTATTATTGGTATTGGCGGTAGTGCGACCAATGACGGCGGGGCGGGTATGTTGCAAGCGCTGGGTTATCGCTTGTTGGATCAGCATGGCCGCGACATTCCCCGCGGTGGTGCGGGTTTATCCGATTTGGCGACAATTCATATCTCATCGGCTGATCCACGGTTGCAAGATTGCCAGTTTAAAGTTGCCTGCGATGTTACGAACCCACTGACTGGGCCGATGGGCGCGGCGCAAGTCTTTGGCCCACAGAAAGGCGCTGATGCAGCTATGGTGGCTTTGCTCGATGAAAACATGAAGCACTATGCCCGTATCGTGGCACAAGAATTAGGTACTGATGTGGAATTTGTACCGGGTGCCGGAGCAGCCGGTGGCATGGGCGCTGCGTTACTGGCATTTATGAACGCCGAGTTACATTCCGGTATTGATATTGTATTGGCGGCGTTAGGTCTTGAATCGATTATTGCAGATGCAGATCTGGTAATTACCGGAGAAGGGCGGTTAGACAGTCAGACCATTAATGGCAAAGTCCCTGTTGGGGTGGCACGGCTAGCAAAACGCCATGGTAAACCGGTCATCGCGATCGCCGGTAGCTTAAGCTCGGATGTTGCAATAGTGTATGAACACGGTATAGATAGTGCCTTCAGTGCGGTAAACCGAGTTTGTACATTGCATGAAGCTTTTGATTTTGCAGCCAGTAATATCGAATTAACTGCGCGCAATATTGCCGCTCTCTTACAGATAGGCCACTCGTTAAATCGCTAGGTTTGGTCATACCAATATGATCGAGACCTCAAAAAGCATGACCCATTCATCCAATATGACGTTATCCGGGGTTACACTGTCGTAGTTTTAGCAATGAATTATAATTAACTGTTTGTTTTATAATTAATTTATGTGATGTTGGAGTGGTTTTTCAAAGTTACAACTTTGTTTATATAACCGCTGCTTACTACGTCATATTTCCTCTTCTTTCCGCCATAAATGACTCATTTGTTAACTCCTTGTGATTTTTCCGTTGTTTGAGGCAGAAATATTGCCGCATTTTTTGATTTTAATCAGATCTTACGTGGACAATTGTTAATGCTTTTGCTAATTTATTTAACAAATAGCACATTGGTAATACCAAGTTAACAAATTTCACATGACTGAATACAAACCAGCCACGCCGAAACTCTCCGACAGCATTGTTGCCGAACTGGAACAGATGATTGTCGATGGCACCTTGCAACCGGGGCAGAAACTGTTGCCGGAACGCGAATTAGCGGTGCAATTCGGTGTGTCGCGTCCTTCTTTACGTGAAGCAATCCAGCGCTTAGAAGCCAAAGGATTGCTCTATCGCCGGCAGGGTGGTGGTACGTATGTCAAAAGTGAACTGAACCGTGGCTTGTCTGACCCATTCTTCGAATTATTAGCCCATCATCCCGGTTCCCAATTTGATCTGCTTGAGTTTCGCCATGTACTGGAAGGCGTTGCCGCCTATTACGCCGCGCTCCGTGGTGACGAAAACGATTTTGCTCAAATGCGTGCGATACAAAGCGATATTGAAGCCGCTCAGACCGGCGGTAACGTTGCCGCTGAAGCCAAAGCTGTCTCCGCTTTTTATCTCGCCATGACCGAAGCGTCGCACAACGTAGTGCTGTTGCACCTGATGCGCGCCATCCGGGAGTTACTGGAACGTAACATTCTCGGAAATCTGGAAGTACTGAATCAGCGTCCGGGGGTGGTTAACCGGATCCGCCGTCATCGATCAGAATTGATCGCGGCGATTTTGGCGGGCCACCCAGAACAGGCCAGAGATGCTTGCCATGAGCATCTGGCTTTTATCGAGGATACCCTGCTGGATATACAGCGAGAAGATGAGCGTGCACAACGCCCCTCGCGGCAGATCCATCAGGGATAGCCTTACAACCAACTAATTGCCGTCAACAAACACAGGAAACAGCCATGTCGTCTGAACTCCTTAAACATGATGTGGACCCGGTAGAAACTCAAGAGTGGCTTGCTGCTCTGAACTCTCTGCTGCGGGAAGAAGGTCCGGAACGTGCTCAATACATTTTGGATCAGCTATCATCAGCCGCGAGCAAAGCAGGTTTAACTGCTGCAGCCTCTGCTGGTGGTTCAGTACTTACTGATTACATCAACACCATCGCTACCAGCGATCAGCCAGCTTATCCGGGTAAACTGGATCTGGAACAACGTATCCGTGCGATCATTCGCTGGAACGCAGTGATGATCGTATTGCGTGCATCGAAGAAAGGCTTGGATCTGGGCGGACATATGTCCTCTTTTGCCTCTTCTGCCACTATTTACGATGTGTGCTTCAACCATTTCTTCCGTGCGCGTAACGAGAAAGACGGTGGCGATTTAGTTTACTTCCAGGGTCACATCTCTCCGGGCGTATATGCCCGTGCATTTGTTGAAGGCCGTCTGACTGCTGATCAGCTGGATAACTTCCGTCAGGAAGTGGATGGCAAAGGTATCCCTTCTTACCCGCATCCGAAACTGATGCCGGAATTCTGGCAGTTCCCGACCGTATCTATGGGTTTAGGCCCAATCGGTGCGATCTATCAGGCTCGTTTCCTGAAATATCTGACCAACCGTGGCATCAAAGATTGCTCTGAGCAGAAAGTGTACGCTTTCCTGGGCGACGGTGAGATGGATGAGCCAGAATCTAAAGGTGCTATCACCGTTGCAGTGCGTGAAGGGTTGGATAACCTGATCTTTGTGATCAACTGTAATCTGCAACGTCTGGATGGCCCAGTTATCGGTAACGGTAAAGTTATCAATGAACTGGAAGGTATCTTCGGTGGTGCTGGCTGGAACGTGATCAAAACCCTGTGGGGTTCTAAGTGGGATGAGCTGTTGCAGAAAGACACTTCTGGCAAGCTGATCCAACTGATGAACGAAACACTGGACGGTGATTACCAGACATTCAAATCCAAAGACGGTGCGTATGTTCGTAAATACTTCTTTGGTAAATACCCGGAAACTGCTGCACTGGTTGCTGATTGGACTGATGAGCAGATCTTCGCGCTGAAACGTGGCGGTCATGATCCAGTTAAGCTGTTTGCTGCGTTCCAGAAAGCGTCACAAGCAAACGGTAAACCAACCGTGATCCTGGCGAAAACCGTTAAAGGTTACGGCATGGGTGACGCGGCGGAAGGTAAAAACATTGCGCATCAGGTTAAAAAGATGGAACTGGATTCAGTTCGTCATATGCGTGATCGTTTCTTTGTGCCAGTTTCCGATGAACAGATCGACGATCTGCCATACCTGACCTTGGAAGAAGGTTCGGAAGAATACAAATACCTGCACGAACGCCGTCAGGCACTGAAAGGCTACGTGCCAACCCGTCAGCCACAAACCACGGTGAAACTGGATATTCCAGAGTTGTCGGCGTTTGATGCATTGCTGGGTGAACAGGCGCGTGAAGTGTCTACCACCATGGCATTTGTGCGTAGCTTGAACGTGCTGCTGAAAGACAAATCTGTGGGTCAGCGCATTGTGCCAATTCTGGCTGACGAAGCGCGTACCTTTGGTATGGAAGGTCTGTTCCGTCAGATCGGTATCTACAGCCCGCACGGTCAGCAATACACCCCGCAAGATAAAGAAATCGTCTCTTACTACAAGGAAGACCAGAAAGGTCAGATCCTGCAAGACGGTATCAACGAGCTGGGTGCGATGTCTTCCTGGTTAGCGGCGGCGACTTCGTACAGCACGAACGATTGCCCGATGATTCCGTTCTACATCTACTATTCGATGTTCGGTTTCCAACGTATCGGCGATATGGCATGGGCTGCTGGCGACCAGCAAGCACGTGGCTTCCTGTTGGGCGCGACTTCTGGCCGTACCACACTGAACGGTGAAGGTCTGCAGCACGAAGACGGTCACAGCCATATTTTGGCTGGCACCATCCCGAATTGCGTCAGCTATGACCCATCATTCGTGTATGAAGTAGCGGTGATCATTCAAGACGGTATGCGTCGTATGTACGGCGACAAACCAGAGAATATCTACTACTACATCACTACCCTGAACGAAAACTATCAGCACCCGGCAATGCCTGCTGGCGCTGAAGAAGGTATCCGTAAAGGTATCTACAAACTGGAATCTAACGCCGGTGCGAAAGGTCAGGTTCAGCTGATGGGTTGTGGTTCGATTCTGAACTACGTGCGTCGTGCCGGTAAGATTTTGGCGGACGAATACGGTATCGGTTCTGATGTGTACAGCGTCACCAGCTTCAACGAACTGGCGCGTGATGGTCAAAATGCTGATCGTTACAACATGCTGCACCCTGAAGGCGAACAGCAAGTGCCTTACATCGCTCAGGTGATGGGCTCTGCACCAGCGATTGCTGCGACCGACTACATGAAATCTTACGCTGATCAGGTTCGTAGTTTTGTTCCTGCCAGCAGCTATCGTGTTCTGGGTACAGATGGTTTCGGTCGTTCAGACAGCCGCGAAAACCTGCGTCGTCACTTCGAAGTGAACGAAGCCTACATCGTTGTAGCTGCACTGACTGAATTGGCTAAGCAAGGTACCGTTGAGAAGAAAGTGGTGGCAGAAGCCATTGCGAAATTCGGTATCGATGCTGACAAGATCAACCCGCTGTACGCGTAAGGGGAATTTTCATGTCTAAAGATATTTTTGTGCCGGATATCGGTGGTGATGAAGTTGCCGTGACCGAAATTCTGGTCAAAGTAGGTGACAAGGTTGAAGCTGACCAGTCACTGCTGACGGTAGAAGGCGACAAAGCCTCTATGGAAGTACCTGCACCAGAAGCGGGTATTGTTAAAGAGATCAAAATTGCATTAGGTGACAAGGTTTCTACCGGTTCCCTGATCATGGTCTTTGAAGCGGAAGGTGCAGCAGTAGCTGCACCAGCGCAAACCGCTGCACCAGCACCAGTTGCTGCCCCTGCGGCCGCCGCACAGCTGGAAGTCAACGTGCCGGATATCGGCGGTGACGAAGTTGCTGTGACTGAAATTCTGGTGAAAGTAGGCGACAGCGTTGATGCTGACCAATCACTGCTGACTGTGGAAGGCGATAAAGCCTCTATGGAAGTGCCGGCACCGTTTGCTGGTGTAGTGAAAGAGATCAAAGTGGCGTTGGGTGACAAAGTCTCTACCGGTTCTCTGATCATGGTGTTTGAAGTAGCGGGTGCTGCACCTGCTGCTGCGCCAGTTGCAGCAGCGCCAGCCCCTGTTGCGGCAGCACCAGCGGTTGCTTCTGTGAAAGAAGTGAACGTACCGGACATCGGCGGTGACGAAGTTGCGGTGACTGAAATTCTGGTCAAAGTGGGTGACAGCGTTGATGCTGATCAATCCCTGATCACCGTGGAAGGCGATAAAGCCTCTATGGAAGTGCCTGCACCGTTTGCGGGTGTGGTTAAAGCACTGAAAATTGCCGTTGGTGACAAGGTGAAAACCGGTTCGCTGATCATGGAATTTGAAGTAGCTGGCGCTGCACCAGCTCCGACTGCCGCACCTGTCGCTGCGGCTCCGGCGCCAGCAAAAGCGGCTGCTGCACCTGCACCGGTTGCGGCGGCGAAAGCGGAAGAGAAAGGCGAATTTGTTGCCAGTGAAGCCTATGTGCATGCGACTCCGGCGATCCGTCGTCTGGCGCGTGAATTTGGCGTGAATCTGGCCAACGTCAAAGGATCTGGCCGTAAAGGTCGTATCCAGAAAGAAGACGTGCAGAACTATGTGAAAGAAGCGCTGAAACGTGCGGCTTCTGCACCTGCTGCTGGTGGTTCAGGCGCGGGTCTGGGCGTGCTGCCATGGCCGAAAGTTGATTTCGCTAAATTTGGCGATATCGAAGAAGTGCCGTTGACACGTATCCAGAAGATCTCTGGCCCGAACCTGCACCGTAACTGGGTGATGATCCCACATGTTACCCAGTTCGACGAAGCCGATATCGGTGAGCTGGAAGCGTTCCGTAAAGAACAGAATATCATTGCTGACAAACAGCAACTGGGCTTCAAGATCACTCCACTGGTGTTCATCCTGAAAGCGGCTGCCAAAGCACTGGAAGCGCACCCACGTTTCTGCAGTTCACTGTCAGAAGACGGTTCTACGCTGATCATGAAAAAATACATCCACATCGGTGTGGCGGTTGATACGCCAAACGGTCTGGTTGTACCGGTAGTTCGTGATGTGAACAAGAAAGGCATCTATGAACTGTCGAAAGATCTGGCTGAAATCTCGAAGAAAGCCCGTGCCGGTAAACTGACCGGTGCTGACATGCAGGGCGGCTGCTTCACCATCTCTAGCTTGGGTGGTATCGGCGGCACGCAGTTCACACCAATCGTGAACGCGCCAGAAGTGGCGATCCTGGGTGTCTCTAAATCAGATATGAAGCCGAAGTGGAACGGTAAAGAGTTCGTACCACAACTGACGTTGCCACTGGCACTGTCTTATGACCACCGTGTCATCGATGGCGCTGATGGTGCGCGTTTCATTACGACACTGACTGGTGTGCTGTCCGACATTCGTCGTTTAGTGCTGTAATTTTGTCTGCCTCACCGGAAACGTGCTAGCTTTAGTGGGTTTCCGGTAGCAACTGAGATAGAAAATCGAGGTCATAATGAGTAATGAAATCAAAACTCAGGTTGTGGTGATTGGTGCGGGCCCAGCTGGTTATTCTGCTGCATTCCGTTCTTCTGATCTGGAATTAGACACTGTTCTGATTGAACGTTTCGGTACCCTGGGTGGTGTGTGTTTGAACGTGGGTTGTATCCCATCTAAAGCACTGCTGCACGTAGCAAAAGTGATCGAAGAAGCAAAAGCACTGGCTGAGCACGGTATCGTTTTCGGTGAACCACAAACTGACATCAACAAGATCCGTCTGTGGAAAGAGAAGGTTGTTACCAAACTGACTGGCGGTCTGGCTGGTATGGCCAAACAGCGTAAAGTGCCGGTGGTAAATGGTCTGGCTAAATTTACTGGCCCGAACAGCATCGACGTGACTGCGGCTGATGGCTCTGTAACGACCATCAAGTTTGATAACGCAATCATCGCGGCGGGTTCTCGCCCGGTTAAACTGCCATTTATTCCGCACAACGATCCACGCGTGTGGGATTCAACCGATGCGCTGGAGCTGAAAGAAGTGCCAGGCAAATTGCTGGTGCTGGGTGGCGGTATTATCGGTCTGGAAATGGGTACTGTGTACTCAGCGCTGGGCGCGGAAATTGACGTGGTTGAATTTGCTGATCAGCTGGTTCCTGCGGCAGATAAAGACGTGGTTAAGGTTTACACCAAACGCGTTGAGAACAAATTCAACCTGATGCTGGAAACCAAAGTAACTGCGGTTGAAGCGAAAAAAGACGGTCTGTATGTCTCTTTTGAAGGCAAACAAGCACCGGTTGAACCAGTTCGCTATGACAACGTGTTGGTTGCAGTAGGTCGTGTGCCTAATGGTAAAAATCTGGATGCCGAGAAAGCCGGTGTCACAGTGACTGACCGTGGTTTCATCGAAGTCGATAAACAATTGCGCACCAACGTGCCGCACATTTTCGCTATCGGCGACATCGTAGGTCAGCCAATGCTGGCGCACAAAGGTGTGCACGAAGGCCACGTAGCAGCTGAAGTTATTGCCGGCAAGAAACACTACTTTGATCCGAAAGTTATTCCTTCTATCGCTTATACCGAACCTGAAATTGCATGGGTTGGTTTGACTGAGAAAGAAGCGAAAGCCAAGGGTATCAACTATGAAACAGCGACCTTCCCATGGGCTGCTTCAGGTCGAGCTATTGCATCGGATTGCGCTGATGGTATGACTAAACTGATTTTCGACAAAGCGACTCACCGTGTGATTGGTGGTGCGATTGTCGGCACCAACGGTGGTGAACTGTTGGGCGAAATCGGTCTGGCTATTGAGATGGGTGCTGATGCGGAAGATATCGCATTGACCATTCATGCTCACCCAACGCTGCACGAATCGGTAGGTCTGGCGGCTGAAGTGTATGAAGGTTCTATTACTGACCTGCCAAACGCGAAAGCTAAAAAGCGTTAATTACACGCCGTTTTGAGATCTAAATAAAAAAATTAGCCCTGGAGTTTATCGCTCCGGGGCTAATTTTTTACAGCGATTTATCTTCATTGTAAAATAGTCCGAATCAGACAATCCGCAGGAGCGGAAACAGAGTAAAGGCACATGTTGGCCTGATTCGAGAGCATGCAGACCCGATCATATTCCACTACACCGCTTATTCCACCGAGTACGTTCGTGCTGCCTTATCAAGGCGCATGGCCAACAGTTTTAGACTGCTTGTGTGATAATTTTCCCAATATTAGCCGCGAAAACTGGCTTGGTCGTTTTGAGCGAAAGCTCGTGTTAGATAGTCAGCAAAACCCCATTCATCACGATCTTCCTTATCGTGCCGGGTTGCGTATTTATTACTATCGCGAGATTGTTGGTGAAAAGCTCATTCCGTTTCAAGAAACTATTTTGTATCAAGATGAGCATATTCTGGTGGTTGATAAACCGCATTTCTTGTCGGTAACACCCACGGGTGACTACGTTGCGCAAACCCTGCAAGCCCGCCTGATTGCTCGTCTGAATAATCTGGAGTTGCAGCCGCTGCATCGCATCGATCGCCATACTGCGGGTCTGGTGCTGTTTTCGGTACAAAAGAAAACGCGCGCTGTTTATCAGGCTCTGTTTCGAGAGCAGCAAATTAGCAAACGTTATGAAGCGATTGCACCGGCTTTGCCGCGCTTACGTTTTCCGCATAGCCGTTCAACACGGATTGTGCAGGGCGAGCAGTTTTTTCTGTCGCAGGAAGTGGCGGGCGCACCTAACTCGCACACGATTATTGATGTAATAGAGCAACGCGGTGAGTGGTGTCGATATCAGTTAAATCCGGTATCCGGCAAAAAACATCAGTTGCGATTACACATGGCAAATCTGGGCGCGCCTATTTGTAACGACCCGTTTTACCCAGTCGTAGATAACGACGCAGTAGATGATTATGCCAAACCGCTGCAATTGCTGGCGAAAGAGCTGACGTTTACCGACCCGTTGAGTGGTGTGCCGCACCATTTTCAAAGCGAGCAGTCACTAAGTTGGAATGTAATCTAAAACACGAGCCCCGATTTTCGAGGCTCTGTTTTTGATGTTCAACTAGGATTATTTTTTCAGCGATAAGATCAAAGCGGAAGTATCCAGCCGACCACAACCTTCTTCCTGTAGTTTGGCATAGCGTTCATCCACCTGTTTGGTCAGTGGTAGTTCAATGTGCTGGCAGGCAGCTTCCTCCAGACAGATGCCTAAATCTTTGCGCATCCAGTCGATGGCAAAACCAAAGTTGAATTTATTTTGTGCCATGGTTTCGGCACGATTTTCCATCTGCCACGAACCCGCAGCGCCAAATTTCAGGGTTTCGACCACTTGGTGAATATCCAACCCGACCGTTTCTGCCAACAACAAGCCTTCACTTAAACCTTGTAACACACCAGCGATACAGATCTGGTTAACCATTTTGCAGCGTTGCCCGGCACCACAACGGCCAACCAGCTGGATCTGGCGGGCATAGGCATCCATCACTGGTTTCGCTACGGCAAAGGTTTGTTCATCACCACCACACATGATGGTCAGGCAGCCTTTTTCGGCACCGCTCTGTCCACCCGAAACCGGGCAATCCATAAAATGATTCCCTTGTTTGTGACAGGCATTTTCCAATTCATGCGCCAAGGTGGCGGAGGCAGTGGTGTGGTCAATGACAATGGCGCCGGGTTTTAAACCGGCCAAAATGCCATCTTCACCGTAACAAACACTGCGTACATCGTTATCGTTGCCGACACAGATAAAAACGATGTCCGCATCAGTAGCTGCTTGCTTTGGTGTTTCGGCAATCGCGCCATGGTAGGTTGCTTGCCAGGCTTCGGCTTTGCTATGTGTGCGGTTATAAACTGTGGTGTTAAAGCCTTTATTTTGCAGGTATCCCGCCATCGGGGAGCCCATTACGCCTAAACCAATAAAGGCTACATTGCTTATGTTCATCATGATCCCTCTCTGTCAGTGACTATGACCAGATAATTGATCTGTTAATGACATATGTCAATTTGTCGATTCAGGGATCGACAAATCTCCGTTTATTTGGTGATAAAGCGCCATTCTATCGTGCAGGAATAGCGGTTACAGCGGTAAATTGATATATGTTATCTTTAGTCAATGCCCATATCCGGTAAGATAAAATGAGCGCGCCAAAATATTTAGCCATTGTTAAAAAAATAGAAGAATTGATCCGTTCCGGCCAGTTTCCGGAAGGCAGCCAGCTACCGACGCATCGTGAATTAGCCCAACAATGGGCGACCACGCCAATCACGGTGGCGAAAGCCTATAAAGAACTGGCGGAAAAAAAGCTGATCGAATCGTTCGTCGGGCGGGGTAGTTTTGTTAGTAATCACAGCCAGCTATCCGATGTCATTCGCGCCGAAACCAGTGAGCAAGAACGCAATCTGTCTATTCTGCAACCCTGTATTCATCAGCATGCGGACCGGTTAAATCAGGTGTTTTCACAGATCCTGACGCATGGTAACGATGTGTTATACGGTTATGTTGAGCACACTGGCTTGGCACAACATCGGGTCATGGGGGCGAAGTGGGCGCGTCAGTATGGCCTGAAAGTCGATAACGAAAATGATGTGGTGTTAGCTAGTGGCGCGCAACATGCGCTGACTACGTTGATCCAGTTATACACCCAACCGGATGACACTATCGCAGTCGAGGCGCTGACTTATCCGGGCATTTTGTCGATCGCAAATTTGTTGGGGCGAAAAGTGGTTTCCGTCACAATGGATGAACAGGGCATGGTGCCGGCTGCATTAAATGACCTATGTCAGAATACCCCAGTCGCGATGGTGATTGTCGTGCCATCACATCAAAACCCAACTGCAGCGACAATGTCGGTGGAGCGTCGACAGCAACTGGCCGCCGTCGTAAATCAGCATCAGCTGTGGTTGGTTGAAGATGATATTTATGGGTTTCTAAATCCGACCCCGATTGCGGCGATCTGTAATTTTGCACCATTACATGGTTTTCATATCACCAGTCTGTCAAAAGCCATCAGCCCCGGTCTGCGCTGTGGTTATATCAAAGCACCATCGACGGAAAGTGAACGCTTAGCGGCATTTATTCGTTCTACACTCTGGTTACCATCACCGATCACGTTTGCTGCCGCTGCTGTGCTGATTTATACCGGTGAGGCATTTCAAATTGCCAAAGAACAACGCCAGATAGCGATCCATCGTCAGCGCTTAGCAGCAGAATATTTAGCTGAATTTACACTATTTCATCAGCCTGATAGCTACCACTTGTGGTTGGTGTTGCCGGAGCATTGGCAAGCGGATGCCTTTACACTGGTTGCGAAAAACCGCGGTATTCTGGTCAGCAGTGCCTCTTATTTCAAAGCCGACCCGCTGGCTGTGACGCCAAATGCGATCCGACTGTCACTGATGGCGATTGAAGATGAAAAACAGTTTATTGCTGCGTTAGCGCTCTTGGTTGAAATTCTGCGAAATGAAAAGGGACTTATTTGTGTATATAGCTGAGTTTTCTTCTGCAAACAATCAGGCTATTTCAGGGGCTTATACAATTTATATTTATTGGTGTTGTGCGGATGTTTTCTGAAAAGATAGCGTTTCGCAATGCAATAGAATGCCCACGTAATAAATACGGCTCCAGTTATAGCTACTGCCGGATGGATCTGGAGCCTGATCAAGAGAAGGCCGGTAAAGATATTAATAAAAGGCAGTAGTTCATACAGCGTATCAGGCAGATAAAAGTGCCGAAAAATCAGCATGTAATATTTTACCTCCTTATCAACTCGCCGATTATTGGAACGTAAGATCCAGATCCAGGAACCGGAGGCAAAAAACAGGCAACCCGCTATTACCACCAAAGGGTTATTACTGGAACTGATGATGCTGCTGCCGATCAGTAAATAAGAACCGGGCATTAATTCGTAAATTACCGATGGGAGCATTATGGCTTCCTATTTCAGGTATTGAAAATGCAATTTAAGTGTAGTTCATGACCTGCAGTTATCCGTTGTTATTGTGTTTTTTGTGCTGTCTTTCGCGCCAGATACAGAAAATACAGCGCCGGGATCACAACCAGCGTCAGCACGGTTGAGGCAAACAAAACAAACAGCAGGATCGAGTTGTGCATAATGATGTCCTCGCGTGTAATCATGTCAATCATCGAGGTAGCAGTGAACTGTGCGCACCCATGATGGCATGCCCACGGTGAGTATCTTTACGCAGCGTTCGTGCAGACAGAACCTGTACAGAGTCATGTGTCATATTCTTATGAGATATTGCAATTACGAATTAATTTCGTTGTGTTAGTGGTTGCTGAGAAACAGTACACAGGAATGAATTTTTAGTTTGGCAGCACAGAATTTAGCAGGAACGACTATATTCAATTAGATGAATCTAATTTAAAGGAGGGCACCATGACCGTCGATAAAGCAGTCCGCGCATTTGCCGGGGTGATGGTTTTAGTCTCGGTGGCACTGACTTACTGGCTCAGCCCATGGTTTGTGCTGTTAACTTTGTTTGTGGGTGCCAATATGGTCCAGAGTTCTTTTACTGGATTTTGCCCGGCAGAAATGTTTTTCAGAAAAATGGGGCTCAAAGATTAAACATACATTTTAGGGGAGGCCGAACCTGCTGGTTCAGCGCTCTCCTGACATGCCAAATTCAATAGCAGCCTGCGTGTAGAAAATATTGATACCTTCTTTTTTCAGTAACGCAAACATCAACTCAGCTTCTTCGGCGGTAACCGCCATGGTCACTTGTAGCGGTTGCTCTGTTAGCTCAAAAAAATGCACCGAATGCAGTTTTTTATCGTGGCCGAAACCTTCACTGGCGGCCGTCAGTGTCGCACCACGAATGCCGATCTCTTTTGCTTGTTCGAGTAGCCATAACGCCAGTGACTGGCCATGCACAGAACGGTCTTGTTGTGTGAAGAACGTTAGCTTGAAGCCTTGCATAAGCACCTCCTAAGGCACACGTTGTAATAAGTTCATCGATGCCATGCCCAATAGCGTCATCGCCAGCGAACCCAATACATGCACAGAAATCGCGGCGCCTGCCCAAGCTAATCGGCCTTGTTGTAATAAGGTGCTCACTTCGGCGGAAAAAGTCGAAAAGGTAGTCAAACCACCAAGAAAGCCCGTGATCACCAGCAAACGCCATTCCGGTGGCAAACTGGGGTTACCCGCAAAGAAGGTGATCGCCAAACCGATCAGATAACCACCAAGTAAATTAGCAGCCAATGTGCCCAGTGGAATAGTGGGGAACAGTGCGTTTAGCCCTAAACCTAAAAACCAACGGCTGACGGCACCAGCAGAGGCACCAAGACTAATGGCTAAAATCGAATACAACATGAACTGTCCTTAATATGAAAACCGGACAGGATGTGTATCACTGACCACCTGACCGAGAAAAAGCGGTATTTCATCGCTGAATTAAGTATAGCTTTCGTCGGATTCCCTGACTACACGGTAACGTTTCGTGTTGAGAGAACAAAAAATGTCTTTGAAATACGAAATTTTTTTCTGGTTAATTATCGACGGATGTTTTTTCTGTCGGTAACGATTATGCTTAACCGGGACGTAACAATAAAAACTACAGAGGAACACATCAATGAAAACCTTGTCACACTTTATGTTGGCAGTGATGGTGACGGCGATAGTCGGTTGTGTCGGGCCTCGCCCGGTACGTGTCAATCGAGCTGATGTTGGTGGCACACGCGTGATTCTGGATCAAGGTGGTCAGTATCCTGCAGGGCACGGTGGTTTCTGCCCTCCCGGTCAGGCCAAGAAAGGTCGCTGCTAATAAGCAGTTATGTTTCTATTTTGCATATAAATTCACTATAGTTATCCCCCGTTTGCTTTACAGCCAAGCTACTGACAACTGTTCAGGGATGAGCGGCGGGGCTGAATTTCCAGAGAGGAGTGCATTGTGCTAGAAAGCTATCGTCAACATGTTGCAGAACGTGCTGCGCAAGGTATTGCGCCAAAACCATTATCAGCCGAACAGGTTGCCGGGTTGGTTGAATTACTGAAAAATCCACCGGCCGGCGAAGAAGCCGTATTACTAGAACTGCTGGCTGATCGTGTACCACCTGGAGTCGATGAAGCCGCTTATGTCAAAGCCGGCTTTCTGGCTGCGGTAACCAAAGGTACCGTAACCTCTCCGGTGATCAGCGCAGAAAAAGCCACTGAATTGCTGGGTACCATGCAAGGTGGCTACAACATTCAGCCTCTGATCGATCTGCTGGATGATGCTAAACTGGCCCCCATTGCTGCGAAAGCACTGTCTCACACCTTGCTGTTGTTTGATTCTTTCCATGACGTGCAGGAAAAACTGCAGGCCGGTAATGCGTTTGCCAAACAGGTCATGGAATCATGGGCGAATGCGGAATGGTATCTGAACCGTCCACAGCTGGCTGACAAAGTCACCCTGACTGTTTTCAAAGTGACCGGTGAAACCAACACCGACGATCTGTCGCCGGCACAAGATGCCTGGTCACGTCCTGATATCCCATTGCACGCGTTAGCGATGCTGAAAAACAGCCGTCCGGGGATCACCGCCGATCAAGAAGGCGCAGTTGGCCCGATCAAAACGCTGGAAGCACTGAAACAGAAAGGTTTCCCGCTGGTGTACGTGGGTGACGTGGTTGGTACTGGTTCATCACGTAAATCAGCGACCAACTCTGTACTGTGGTTCATGGGGGATGACATCCCGAACGTGCCAAACAAACGTGCGGGCGGTTTCGTGCTGGGTGGCAAAATTGCCCCAATCTTCTTCAACACCATGGAAGATGCCGGCGCACTGCCAATCGAGCTGGATGTCAGCAAGATGAACACCGGTGATGTCATCGACATCTACCCATATGCCGGTAAAGTGACCGTTCACGGCAGCGACGAAGTGATTGCCACTTTCGAGCTGAAAACTGACGTACTGTTGGATGAAGTGCGCGCCGGTGGCCGGATTCCATTGATCGTGGGTCGAGGTCTGACCGACAAAGCGCGTGACATGCTGGGCCTGCCGGCATCGACCGTGTTTAACCGTCCGAAACCAGTCGCTGATACCGGTAAAGGTTATACACTGGCGCAAAAAATGGTGGGTAAAGCCTGTGGTGTTGCCGGCATTCGTCCGGGCACTTACTGCGAACCAAAAATGACCACAGTGGGCTCGCAAGATACCACTGGCCCGATGACCCGCGACGAGCTGAAAGATCTGGCCTGTCTGGGTTTCTCGGCTGATCTGGTCATGCAGTCTTTCTGTCACACGGCTGCTTATCCAAAACCAGTTGATGTGCAGACGCACCACACGCTGCCAGATTTCATCATGAACCGTGGCGGTGTTTCACTGCGCCCGGGCGATGGTGTTATCCATAGCTGGCTGAACCGTATGCTGCTGCCGGATACCGTGGGTACTGGTGGTGACTCGCACACCCGTTTCCCAATCGGTGTTTCTTTCCCTGCTGGCTCGGGTCTGGTGGCGTTTGCTGCTGCTACCGGTGTGATGCCATTGGATATGCCAGAGTCTGTACTGGTGCGCTTTAAAGGCGAATTACAACCCGGTATCACCTTGCGTGATCTGGTGCATGCGATCCCTTACCAAGCCATTCAGATGGGTTTATTGACCGTGGAAAAAGCGGGCAAGAAAAACATTTTCTCCGGTCGTATTCTGGAAATTGAGGGTCTGCCAGAGCTGAAAGTAGAACAGGCATTTGAACTGGCTGACGCCAGTGCGGAACGTTCTGCTGCAGGCTGTACTATCAAGCTGGATGAAGCGCCAATCGCGGAATACCTGAACTCCAACATCGTGATGCTGAAATGGATGCTGGCGGAAGGTTACGGTGATAAACGTACTATCGAGCGTCGTATTGCAGGCATGCAAGAGTGGCTGGCTAATCCAAAATTGATGGAAGCCGATGCGGATGCGGAATACGCCGCGATCATTGAAATCGACATGAACGAAATCAAAGAGCCGATCTTGTGTGCGCCGAACGATCCGGATGATGCCCGTCTGCTGTCAACGGTTGCGGGCGACAAGATCGATGAAGTGTTCATCGGTTCTTGCATGACCAACATCGGTCACTTCCGTGCCGCGGGTAAATTGCTGAACCAGTTCAAAGGTCAGCTGCATACCCGCCTGTGGATCGCACCACCGACCAAAATGGATCGTGACCAACTGACCGAAGAAGGTTATTACGGCATTTTCGGTCGCGTGGGTGCGCGTATCGAAATCCCGGGTTGTTCACTGTGTATGGGTAACCAGGCGCGTGTTGGCGACGGCACTACCGTGGTCTCTACCTCGACCCGTAACTTCCCGAACCGTTTAGGTCAGGGCGCTAACGTGTATCTGGCTTCGGCAGAACTGGCTTCTGTGGCAGCGATTCTGGGCCGGATCCCAAGCGTGGAAGAGTATCAATCTTACGCGAAGGAACTGGATGCGATGGCGGCAGACGTTTATCGTTATCTGAACTTTGATCAGATCGCCAGTTATACCAGTAAAGCAGCAGAAGTGATTTTGCAAGTACCGGCATAAAACGGTAATTTGTGATCACATGAAGGGCAGGTCATCGACTTGCCCTTCTCTTTTTTCACTGTTTCCAATAACTTTCAACTATTGTTAATAAGTAAGCATAATCAGGCAAACGCAGTCTGCTGACAGACTGAAAAGGTAAAGGATGACCCGTATTGCCGTTGTTCAGGAGAGCAAGGTATGGATCATGAGTTTGTCCGGGACATCGACGGTCGTTGCCGGGCTCGTTTATCGATGGGGCATGAAGCCTTTGGTTTTTGGCTGACTGATGAGTTGGGTGAGAATTTACCCCTCTGTGATGAAATTCTGAAAGCCACCGCGCACTTATTACATGCTGGTGACGATTACAAATTATCCGGCAAGACCTTTTGTCTGTATCTGGAAGAAGAGGCTGCTACCGTCAGCGCGTTGGAACTGCAATTTGAAACACCGATAGAAGATAATGAGCAGGGGTTAAGTTATTACGACGATGAATTGTTTGCTGCTTGTGGTCTGGAAGACTTTGAATTGTTACTTCGTGCCTGGCGAGAGTTTATTACCGAGCAAGAATAGATAAATGACCCACAATGACGCCCCTTTTTGGGGCGTTTTTGTCGCAGTGCTGGCGAGAAGTGCATAATTGTGTTCATCAATAGTATGATGAATGGATTTTGTGTTATTAAATTATTGAAAAATAACGATATTTAATAAATGGCACAGACATTGAATTGTTTCAGTTAAGCCCAATTAACCAGGGAGTGGGAGTTTAACTATGAAACTTATCAGTGCAATCATTAAACCGTTCAAATTGGATGACGTGCGTGAAGCTGTTGCTGCACTTGGCGTAGATGGTATGACCGTGTCCGAAGTGAAAGGTTTTGGCCGTCAAAAAGGTCACACCGAATTGTATCGCGGTGCTGAATATCAGGTCGACTTTCTGCCGAAAGTAAAACTGGATATCGCTACTTCTGACGATAACGTTGAAAGCATTATCGAAGCGATTAGCAAAGCCGCTTATACCGGTAAAATTGGTGACGGTAAGATTTTCGTGTACGACCTGGCACATGTTGTGCGTATTCGTACCGGCGAAATGGATGGCGAAGCCATCTAATTCTGTTTTTTTCAGATTGTTCGTTCAGACATATTGGGACCTTACGGTCCCTTTTTTATGGCTGACGACTAACCCGTCTGTTCAAATAACTCCAGAACAGAGTCGTAAAGCTCGTCGATGTCGGTTTCTGCTGTTGGTGTGATGAAGATAGTGTCATCACCAGCAATGGTGCCGAGAATACCTTCTGCTTTACCTAATGAATCCAGCATGCGGGCAATCAATTGTGCAGCACCCGGTGTGGTATGGATCACCAGAATAATGCCGTTGTGATCGACATCCAGCACCAGATTTTTCAGTGGGCTGTTGATCGTCGGAATACCCAATTCTACGGGTAAGCAATACACCATTTCCGTTTTAGCATTACGGGTTCGTACCGCACCAAAGCGGCTTAACATCCGGGATACTTTCGACTGGTTAATGTTTTCAAAGCCGATTTCATTCAGTGCCGTAACAATTTCAGCCTGTGATCCAAATCGCTCTTCTCGTAATAAGGCTTTGAAAGCCTTAACAAGTTGTTCCTGTTTTTCGCCGGGTTTCATGTAAAATCCGAGATGAATCGTTCATAAACAACAATTTTGCAGTCTGGCTGCATATATTTCAACGATTGCTGCATAAAAATAGATATTAGTTCACAGGAACTAGGCAGTGGTTGCTGGAAGTCAGCATGCAAAAATGGCCTGAGAAGCGAGTTAAACGATTCAGTCTGAATAAAGAAAGAGTGTCACCCAGCTCACACTTCCCGTGGGTGTGTTTGGAGGATACGTCACTTTCTACTATTTTCAGATGAGCAATACTTATAACTACCATCACAACAACAAAAATATGGAGCTTGCTATGAAAATAACTGTTCTCGGTGCTGCTGGTGGTATAGGGCAAGCGCTGTCCCTATTATTAAAGATGAAACTGCCCGCCGGCTTTAAACTGGCTCTGTATGATGTTGCGCCAGTGACACCGGGTATTGCTGTTGATTTGAGCCATATTCCTACTGATGTTGCGGTAAAAGGCTTTGCTGGCACTGATCTGCCCAAAGCATTGGAAGGCAGTAATGTGGTCGTGATCTGTGCAGGCATTGCTCGTAAACCGGGTATGGATCGCAGCGATTTGTTTAAATTTAATGCCGGTGTTATTCAGGCATTAGTATCTGAAGCTGCGTCGATTTGTCCGAATGCTTGTTTCTGCATTATTACCAACCCAGTGAACAGCATGGTGCCGGTTGCGGCGGAAGTGTTGAAAAAAGCCGGTGTTTATAATCCGCAGAAATTGTTTGGCGTCACAATGTTGGATGTTATCCGTGCTGAAACGTTTGTTGCCAATTCACAAGGGCGTGCTGCCGGCACTATCCGCGTGAATGTGATTGGTGGTCACAGTGGTAAAACCATTCTGCCAGTAATGTCGCAAGTCGGTGGTTTTGAATTCACCGATGAAGAAGCTGCACAATTGGTACGTCATATTCAGGATGCAGGCACTGAAGTTGTGGAAGCTAAAGCGGGCAATGGTTCCGCAACACTGGCCATGGCTGCCGCAGCACATCGTTTTGTTAATGCGGTGGTTCGAGGTCTGATGGGTGAGGAAAACGTGGTGGAATGCGCTTATGTGGAAGGCGGCAGCCAACACAGCCGTTTCTTCTCACAACCCATGCGCTTAGGTAAAGAGGGCTGGTATAAGGTGTTACCTTACGGGCCTCTGACTCAAGCTGAAAAGGATTCGTTAGAAGCCATGCTGCCAACTCTGCGTGATGAAATTCGGATGGGGGAAGACTTTGTTCTTCAACCTGAAAAATTTGAGAAATCGGAAACGGCGAGTAAATAACACGATCAATGATTGATGTTCTAATAAAGAAAAGGGAGCTGCAGCTCCCTTTTCTTATGTCTGTTTTTTATCCCAAATACCGTTCTGGCCGGTGATTAATGGTGATGATCATATTCATGATAAAAGCACCAATCAGTGAGGCAAGCATCATCTCTTTGCTGACAATAAAGAACGAAGCAAACAGCACACAAGTATCAATGATCATCTGGAGTTTTCCTGCTTTGATGATGCCGCGATCTTGCAGATAAAGCGCCAGCACATTAATACCACCCAGGCTCATCTTGTGGCGGAATAAGACGATGAAGCCAACTCCCATCAGGATGTTGCCAAAAATAGCGGCATAGAATGGATTGAGCTGGTCGATGTGAATAAACAACGGGTGCCATTCTGAAAACACGGATACACAGACTACGGCGGAAAAAGTCTTGATCGTAAACGGCCAGCCCATGCGGCGAATCGCGAGATAGTAGAATGGCAAATTCAGTAGGAAGAAGAAAACACCAAACGCCGTGTGGGTCAGATAATGCAAAAGGAACGCAAGCCCGGCAATACTGCCTGTTAATGCACCCGCTTGTTTCAATAGTATGACACCAAAAGAAACCATTGATGTGCCGATGACAATCGCAAAGCAATCTTCATAGATCCGATGCGTCAACGGCTCTTCCATGACTTGCGAATTACTCATATAACGTTCCCTCTGATAGAAATGGTGTTGTTTGAATTGGTCCGTGTTTTGCGTTTATCAACGTGTACAAATTCAAACAAAATGCATGATACATGCGTAAAAGTGCAAATCAATGCATGAATCGTGCAATAAGTTCACCACTACTAATCGGAGTTGTTATTTGCTCTCGTGGTAAGTGGGTGTCGAGGGAATGATGATGCCATTTTCTTTTAAACGATTTAAAACCACAGATGTTTTCAAATGAGCAACACTGCGATTTTGCGAAAGGATCTGGCTAATGAGATCACTGAGGCTTTGTAAATTGGCAACCGCTACTTTCAGTAGATAATCAGCATCGCCGGTGGTCTTAAACGCATCAATAATCGCATCGACATTTTCCAGCATCTCATGAAAGCTGCTGACACAATCAGGGGTGTGATTAATTAATTTAACTTCAATTAAACCAATCATTTCCTGACCAACTGCGTCAGGGGCAAGCCGGGCATGATAGCCAAGAATCAGCTGTGCTTGTTCCAGCGCAATGCGTCGCCGCGAGCACTGTGACGACGAGAGGCCGGTTAATTCGCTGAGTTCGGAATTGGTCAGCCGCCCGTTGGTTTGCAAGAGGGTTAAAATTTTTAAATCATAATCATCGATGTGATACATACGGCCCGCACTTAATCAATCCAATGGATATTTAGCCTATCAGTTTTAATCTTGTTGGCATAATGCATTACAACCGCCCGATCTGCTGCCTCACAAATAAGCGGTTTTATGGATCATTAATGCATGTTTCTCGCATTATTTGTGATCAATATGCACAAAATAAACGCGCTCTATCTCTGTAACTGATCTGATTCATGATGAATTTATAAATATATTTATATAAATCAATTCATTGTAAGTAATCTGACTGACTTGGTCTGTTTGATGCTTTATCCAGATGTATTTTATTATTTGGAGATGGGATATGGATTCGTCGCAGTCGCATGGACAATTAAAACGTGGCTTGAAAAACCGTCATATTCAGCTGATTGCTTTAGGTGGTGCTGTCGGCACCGGCCTGTTTCTTGGCATTGCCCAGACTATCCAGATGGCAGGCCCTGCTGTGCTGCTGGGGTATGGTATTGCCGGATTAATTGCTTTTTTTATCATGCGCCAACTAGGTGAAATGGTGGTCGAAGAACCGGTAGCCGGTTCATTCAGTCATTTTGCCAATAAATACTGGAGCCCGTTTGCTGGTTTTATGTCGGGCTGGAACTACTGGGTACTGTATGTGTTAGTCAGCATGGCCGAGCTGAGTGCGGTGGGCATCTATGTGCAGTATTGGTTTCCGGAGATCCCGACATGGGTATCGGCGGCCGTCTTTTTTGTTGTGATTAATGCACTTAATCTAACCACCGTAAAAATGTATGGTGAGCTGGAATTCTGGTTTTCGATTATTAAGGTAGCCGCCATCATCGGGATGATCTTGTTTGGCGGTTATCTGTTATTCAGTGGTACGGGTGGGCCAGACGCTTCGGTGACTAACTTATGGCAGCACGGCGGCTTCTTTCCGCATGGTGTTACTGGGTTAATGATGGCGATGGCCGTGATCATGTTTTCGTTTGGTGGCCTAGAACTGGTCGGGATAACTGCGGCAGAAGCCGATGAGCCAGAGAAAAGTATTCCACGTGCCACCAATCAGGTGTTGTTTCGTATTCTTATTTTCTACGTGGGCGCGTTAGCGGTGCTGTTATCGCTTTATCCTTGGGAAAAAGTGGTGGAGGGTGGCAGCCCGTTTGTGATGATTTTCCACGCATTAGACAGTAACTTAGTGGCGAACATTCTGAATCTGGTGGTGTTGTCGGCGGCACTTTCTGTTTATAACAGTTGTGTTTATTGTAACAGCCGTATGCTGTTAGGTTTGGCTCAGCAGGGTAATGCCCCGCAAGCGTTTGCTGTGGTTAATAAGCGAGGTTTACCAATTAATGCATTGGCGGTGTCCGCTTTAGCAACTGGCTTTTGTGTGGTGCTGAATTTTGTCATGCCGGGGCAGGCGTTTGGCTTGTTGATGTCGCTGGTGGTTTCAGCGCTGGTAATTAACTGGATCATGATCTGCGTTACGCATCTGAAATTCCGTACTGCAAAACATAATCTGCAGCAAACCACCAAATTCCAAAGCTTAGGTTATCCGTTAACCAATGGTATTTGCCTGCTGTTTTTGCTGGGTATTTTGGTGGTGATGGCGATGACACCGGGCATGGCTATTTCCGTTTGGCTGATCCCTGTCTGGTTGATTTTGCTGAGTATCGGTTATCAGATCAAACGTAAATATATCGAACCAGATGGGCTGGTTGGAGTAGGTGAAAGTTAATAACACTATCGTTAATAAAACAAAGGCCCGCGAATGCGGGCCTTACTATTTTAATTGGTGAGCGTTCAGCTTATTGTTTTGGCTTCGACAATCAGCAAAGTGCCTTCTGCCGAGATTACTTTAACCGCAGTTCCTGCTTTAAGCGGTTCGTTGCACAACACTTGCCAGACTGTATCATCCAGCCGAACCCGGCTTTGCCCTAACTGCACGTCTTCCAGTAACGTGGTCTGTGCACCAATGCAGCGCTGAGTGCGTTGATTCAGCACTACGCTGTTCGCTGCTGGCTTGTCTTGCTGGTTAAGGCGAAACCAATACCAGGTTGTGGCGATGCTGAATAGGGCAAACAGACCCCATTGACCATAAATATCTAACGCAAACAGATACACTATGACGGCAGTCAGCAGTGCAGCGATGCCGGTCCAAAGCAGCAGGCCTGCTGTACCAAACAATTCCAGCAGTAATAATGCAGCACCGAGGATCAGCCAGTGCCAGTAATTCCATTCGGTGAACCCAATCCAATCCAGCATCATTGCAATTGCACCTTATTTCTTTATGCGTAGTGAGCTATGCTTTTTTCTGCCCGATTTCATTTAACAGCTGACTGATGCCGCCGATCGAGCCGATTAACTGCGATGCTTCCAGTGGCATCAAGACCAGTTTACTGTTTTGTCCATCCCCAATCTTACCCAGCGCTTCGGTGTATTTTTGCGCGATAAAATAATTGATAGCTTGGGTGTTGCCGTTGGAAATGGCATCCGAAACCAGTTGGGTGGCTTTGGCTTCTGCTTCGGCCTGACGCTCACGCGCTTCCGAGGCTAAAAATGCCGCTTGGCGTTCACCTTCCGCTTTCAAAATTTGCGATTGTTTTTCACCTTCCGCTTTTAAGATCTTCGACTGGCGCACGCCTTCGGCTTCGAGAATTTCCGCCCGTTTCTGGCGTTCGGCTTTCATCTGGGCATTCATTGCTTCAATCAGATCTTGTGGTGGGCGCACGTCTTTGATTTCAATACGCGTGACTTTGACTCCCCACGGGCTGGTTGCGGCATCGACGGTATGCAGCAGTTTTTCATTGATCGTGTCGCGTTGTGACAACATATGATCCAACTCCATGGCACCTAATACGGTACGGATGTTGGTCATGGTCAGATTACGAATAGCGGACATCAGATCATTCACTTCATACGCCGCTTTATGTGCTTCAATCACCTGCACAAAAGCCACGGCATCAATAGTCACGTTGGCGTTATCGCGGGAGATGATTTCCTGCGGCGGAATATCCATGACTTGTTCCATCATATTGATTTTACGGCCAATACGATCGATGAAGGGGATCAATAAACTTAATCCGGGTGTCAGTGTGCTGGTGTAGCGCCCAAATCGTTCTACCGTCCAGTTATAACCTTGCGGCACCACTTTAATAACAGTGCTGAGAGTAACGAGAACCAGTACGATAAAAATAATAAGCAGTGGTAAACTTAAATCCATTACAACCTCCGAGAGCCAGCTTTCTGGCTATACTTTTTTCATAGTATCAAGAGTATAGAACATAACGACGATGAGCCATATGGATATGAATAAGGAGACCGCATGACAATGCATTCCCCCTGTCGTGGTGTTTGCCGGCTGGATGACACACATCAGTATTGCACGGGCTGTCATCGCACAATCGATGAAGTGGCGGGCTGGTTAGATTTCAGTGACGAGCAGAAGGAATTAGTTTGGATGCGGTTGCTGAGCCGGCCTTTACAGCCAGAAGAAAAGTGGTGTTCAGTCTGTGGCAGTCAATTTCAGTGTGGCACTGGCGGAAAAAACGGTGGCTGCTGGTGCCAGGACCTTCCGAATGTCATGTCATTATCACTCGATGCCAGCGATTGTTTATGTGCGGCTTGCCTGGCGAAAGAGCTAGAAGCTAAGGCGCAACTGGCCAAACCTGCCCGCTAAAAGTTAACTTAATCTCTAAATCCAATAATCAGATAAGCATATTACTTTTTAGCTATAAAAGTGCCTTTTTATCAATTTACATCTCACTATTACATGTCTATATTCATATTCCAGAAATAGAAGGAGTCATCATGGATTATCTGCCGCTGTTTGCCAGATTAAAAAATCGCACCGTATTACTGGTAGGTGGTGGTGATATCGCACTGCGTAAAGCGCGTCTGTTATTAGACGCCGGTGCGATCTTAACCGTGATAGCCCCATCGTTACATGAAGAATTGACCGAATTACTGTCAGAACAACATACCTATATTCCATCGCGTTTTAACCCGGCGCATTTGAATAACCAGATGCTGGTGATTGCGGCGACTGATGATGAAGAGGTGAATGCTGAAGTTGCGGCAGCTGCCGATGCGGCCAATATCTGGGTGAATGTGGTCGATGACCCGGATCGTTCCAGCTTTATTTTTCCATCAATTATTGATCGCTCACCGATCATGGTGGCGGTATCCAGCGGTGGTAAAGCACCGGTACTGGTGCGCATGCTGCGGGAGCGCTTAGAAGCGTTATTGCCAAAACATCTGGGTGCACTGGGTAATTTGTCGGGTGAATGGCGTTCCCGTATTAAACAAAAACTCGGCGACATTACATCACGCCGTCGTTTTTGGGAAAAAGCGTTTGCCTCACCGCAGCTGGCTACTTTGCTGGAAACCGAACAACAGCCAGCGGCTGAACAGTGGATGGAACAGCAGTTACATGCTGAAACTTATGCCGGTGGTGAAATTGTCTTAGTGGGTGCCGGCCCTGGTGATGCAGGTTTGTTGACACTGAAAGGCCTGCAGCAGATCCAGCAGGCAGAAGTGGTGCTGTATGACCAGCTGGTGTCGAAAGAAGTATTAAATCTGGTGCGCCGCGACGCAGAGCGTATCAGCGTGGGTAAAAAAGCCGGTCACCACAGTGTGCCGCAACATGAAATTAATGAATTGTTATTGACCCATGCTCGTGCTGGTAAACGTGTCGTGCGCTTAAAAGGCGGTGACCCATTTATGTTCGGGCGGGGCGCGGAAGAGTTAGAAGCGGCCAGAGCCGAGGGCATTCCTTTTACCGTGGTGCCGGGCATTACCGCGGCAGCTGGAGCAACTGCGTATGCGGGTATTCCGCTGACACACCGTAATTTTGCGCAAAGTGCCGTATTTATTACCGGCCATTGCAAACAAGATGGCGAAGAGCCGGATTGGGCCTCATTGGCTGCTAGCAACCAAACACTGGTGATCTACATGGGGTTGATTGGTTCCCCGACGATAACGCAACGTCTGATTGCCCATGGTCGCCGCCCGGAAACACCGGTGGCACTGATTGAACGGGGTACGACGCTGGAACAGCGCGTATTACGCGGTACGTTACAAGAATTACCTGAATTAGCCAAAGATGCCCGCAGCCCGTCACTGATTGTGATCGGTGAGGTGGCAGCACTGGCCGACACTTTAAGCTGGTTTGGTGGCGACATCGCGACTGGCAAAGAACATTTGATCAATCTTGCCTGATATAAGTCTGCATGGTCAGGCAAGGGCGTTAAAGAGGAGTTAGCATATGCAACTGGACACCGCACGATTAACCCATTTGAAGCAGTTGGAAGCCGAAAGCATCCATATCATCCGTGAAGTGGCCGCTGAGTTCCAAAATCCGGTGATGATGTATTCCATCGGTAAAGACTCCTCTGTCATGCTGCATCTGGCACGTAAAGCTTTCTATCCGGGCACACTGCCGTTCCCGCTGCTGCACGTGGATACCACCTGGAAATTCCGCGAAATGATCAAGTTTCGTGATGAGACCGTGAAAAAACACGGTCTGGAATTGCTGGTACACATTAACCCGGATGCGGTGGCGATGAACCTGAATCCGTTTGAACACGGCAGCTCGAAACACACCGATATCTGGAAAACCGAAGGCCTGAAACAAGCGCTGAATAAATACGGTTTTGATGCCGCTTTCGGTGGTGCGCGTCGTGATGAAGAGAAGTCGCGGGCGAAAGAACGTGTCTACTCCTTCCGTGATAAAAACCACGCGTGGGATCCGAAAAATCAGCGTCCGGAGCTGTGGCGTCTGTATAACGGTCAGGTGAACAAAGGCGAAAGCATCCGTGTGTTCCCATTGTCGAACTGGACCGAACTGGACATCTGGCAATACATCTATCTGGAAAACATCGAAATCGTTCCATTGTACTTCGCGGCAAAACGTCCGATTGTCGAGCGTGATGGTGTGAAAATCATGGTCGATGATGAGCGTATGCCGCTTAATCCGGGCGAAGTACCGCAAATGGAATCCGTCCGCTTCCGCACCCTTGGTTGTTATCCACTGACTGGGGCGGTCGAATCCGAAGCCTCAACCCTGCCGGAAATCATCGAAGAGATGCTGGTATCGACCACCAGTGAACGGCAAGGACGTCTGATCGACAGCGATCAGGCCGGCTCAATGGAGCTGAAAAAACGTCAGGGTTATTTCTAAGGTTTGCGGGTTACTGAAACGGATTAAGGAACAAGACAATGAATACCACTATTGCCGAAGCAATCAAAGAAGAAGGCATCGAGACTTACCTGAAGAATCAGCAGCATAAAAGTTTGCTGCGTTTCCTGACCTGCGGCAGCGTGGATGATGGTAAAAGTACCCTGATCGGCCGTCTGTTACACGATTCCCGTCAGGTGTATGAAGATCATCTGAACACGCTGAAATCAGAAAGCCAGAAGATCGGCACCACGGGTGAAAAACTGGATTTCGCACTGCTGGTCGATGGCCTGCAAGCCGAACGTGAGCAGGGCATCACCATCGATGTGGCTTACCGTTATTTCTCTACCGCGAAACGTAAATTCATCATCGCGGATACGCCGGGTCATGAGCAATACACCCGTAACATGGCAACTGGGGCGTCGACCTGTGACCTGGCGATCATCCTGATCGATGCGCGTCGCGGTGTACTGGAACAGACCCGTCGCCATAGCTTTATCGCCAGCCTGTTAGGCATTCGTCAGTTCATCGTCGCCGTCAACAAGATGGATCTGGTAAATTTTGATGAAAAAGTCTTCGACAGCATCAAAACCGAATATTTGGGTTTTGCCGCCGGTTTATCAAAAATTGACATCAAAGTCGTGCCGATTTCAGCATTGGATGGTGACAATCTGGTTACTAAGAGTGAACAGATGCCTTGGTATACCGGTGAACCGTTACTGACGCTGCTAGAAAATGCCGAAGTTGGCACCCGCAACGTCGATTTGCCGTTCCGTATGCCGGTACAACTGGTGTCGCGTCCTAACCTGGATTTCCGTGGTTACATGGGGACTATCGCCGCGGGTGTGGTGAAACCGGGCGATGTGGTGAAAGTGTTGCCGTCTGGTAAAGAGAGTAAAGTAAAACGCATCGTCACCTTTGATGGTGATCTTGATTACGCACTGCCGGGCGAAGCGGTCACACTGACATTAGAAGATGAGATTGATATCAGCCGTGGCGATCTGCTGGTGGCACCGGATGCCGACACGCAAATCACGCAACATGTGCTGGCAAATGTCGTTTGGATGACCGAAGAGCCGCTGCAGCCACATCGTCAGTATGATATTAAACTGGCGACCCGTAAGACCCGTGGTCATGTTGATGCCATCCGTCATCGCATAGATGTGAATACGCTGGAAAAACATGAAGCGACAGAATTGAAGCTGAATGAAATCGGTCTGCTGGAACTGTCATTGACCAATCAGATCGGCGTCGATCCTTATGACAAAGTGCGGGATACCGGTAGTTTCATCATCATTGATCGCCTGAGTAACGTCACCATTGGGGCTGGTATGGTGGTGGACGCACTGGCTGATAAGACGACCAAGACACAATTCAGCGAGTTTGAGCTGGAATTTAATGCGCTGGTGCGTAAACACTTCCCGCATTGGCAGGCGCTGGATATCAGCAAGCTGTAAGATAATTATCAGAGGTAACCTGCGGGTTACCTCTTTGCTTTTTAGGATTAGCAACCTAAACACAGCACAAAGCGAAAGCGGACAAGGGGAATCATTCTGGAGACCCTCCGCGTCATGGATGACGCGGAGGAGCCTCCATGGATGGGTTTACGGCGTGTCGGAAGAATGAATCCCCTTTGTCTGCAGAAGAGTGTTTACTAACCTTCGTTGCACTTAATAGGTTTGGATAGAATGAATAAAGACATCGTCTGGCATGAACATGCCATTGATAAAGCGGCCCGGGCTGAGCAAAAAGGGCACAAAGCATTTCTGTTGTGGTTTACCGGCTTGTCCGGTTCCGGCAAATCCACGATTGCCGGCGCATTAGAACAGGAACTCTTCCGTCACGGTGTGCACACCTATCTGCTCGACGGTGACAATGTGCGTCATGGCTTGTGCAAGGGCCTAGGTTTTTCCGCAGAAGATCGTCAGGAGAATCTGCGTCGTGTTGGCGAAGCGTCCAAACTGATGGTAGATGCTGGTTTGGTCGTGTTAGCGGCGTTTGTCTCACCTTACCGGGCTGATCGTGATGCGATCCGTGCATTATTGCCGGATGGTGAATTTGTCGAAGTGTTTGTTGATGCGCCATTGGCTGAGTGCGAACAGCGCGATCCGAAAGGGTTGTATAAAAAAGCGCGTGCTGGCGAAATTAAAAACTTCACCGGTATCGACGACCCGTATGAAGCACCGGAACAGCCAGAAGTGCATATTCACAATCATGGACGTTCCGTGAGCGATGTCGTTGCAGAATTGTTAGCACAATTACAATCCCGTGGGTTATTAGCGGCATAAACGGCTGAAACCTTGCGGAAACGATTTCGATAAGCTGTGAGTCAGATCAGTAATTTACAATAGTCGTAGTAAACGTACGGATAGAGTTAACAAAATTGTTATGCTATTGTTAATCAGTAGGCCAGCTATGAGGTCTGCGAGGATTTAGCATAATGACGAATGACAACAAAATGCCAAAAACGAAATTACTCGTTTTGCTGCTGGTATATATCGCGCTGATTATAGGGCTGGCGGTTTATCTGTACTCTTGATAACACACGATGACGAAAAGGGATCTCAGAATCCCAAAACAAAAAAGCCATGCATTGCATGGCTTTTTGATTTTTAAATACTTATTTGCTTTCTTCGTAACGTACCACAGACGCTTCGATTTCAGCGATGGCTTCAGCTTTGTCGCCCCAGCCTTCAACTTTCACCCATTTACCGGCTTCCAGTTCTTTATAACGCTCAAAGAAATGGCGGATCTGCGCTTTCAGCAGTTCTGGCAGTTCATGCACGTCGTTAATATGTTCGTATTGTTTCGTCAGTTTGCTGTGTGGAACAGCAACCAGTTTCGCGTCCTGACCTGCTTCATCGCTCATTTTCAGCACGCCAACTGGGCGGCAACGGATCACAGAACCTGGGATCAATGGGTACGGAGTTGGCACCAGCACGTCAACCGGATCACCATCCAGTGACAGGGTGTTGTTGATGTAACCGTAGTTACATGGGTAGAACATTGGGGTCGACATGAAACGGTCTACAAATATGGCACCAGACGCTTTGTCGATTTCATATTTGATTGGATCAGCATTTTGCGGGATCTCAATAACTACATAGATATCTTCCGGCATTTCTTTGCCAGCAGGAACCAAATTCAAGCTCATGGCGTTTCCCTTTTTTAATTAATAGTAGGTTGCAGGCGCCTATTATAACGGCGCTGATATAAATCGCTACCAACCCGCACTGCAGAGTGATGGCACAAAGTGCATTGCTTCATTAGAATCAGTGTTTTAGTTTTCTTAAATTCAGGTAATCCTGTATGCATATTCACATTCTGGGCATCTGCGGCACCTTTATGGGCGGCATTGCGGTGCTGGCGAAACAGCAGGGTCACAAAGTGACCGGCTCTGATCTTAACGTTTATCCGCCGATGAGCACGCAGTTAGAAGAGCAGGGTATTGAGCTGGTGCAAGGCTACGATCCATCACAACTCGATCCGGCACCCGATATGGTGGTGATTGGCAATGCGATGAGCCGTGGCAATCCGTGTGTGGAATATGTATTAAACCGCAATTTGCCGTATACCTCCGGCCCGGAGTGGTTGCGTGACAACGTCTTACAACAGCGCTGGGTTATCGGTGTTGCTGGCACGCACGGTAAAACGACCACCTCGAGTATGGTGGCGTGGATTTTAGAACATGCGGGCTTAGAACCGGGTTTCCTGATCGGCGGTGTGCCGGGCAATTTCCCGTTCTCTGCACGTTTGGGTAAAGCGCCGTTTTTCGTGATCGAAGCCGATGAATATGACTGTGCATTTTTCGATAAACGCTCCAAGTTCGTTCATTACCGTCCACGCACTTTGATCATGAATAACCTTGAATATGATCATGCGGATATCTTCCCCGATCTGGTGTCGATCCAACGTCAATTCCACCATCTGGTGCGCACCGTACCATCGAATGGCCGTATTCTGCTGCCAGCGCATGATCCGGCGTTAGCGGAAGTGCGTACTATGGGCTGCTGGAGCGAAATCGAGCTGGTGGAAGGCGATGGAGCTAACTGGCAAGCCAAATTACTGAAAGAAGATGGTTCGGCATTCGCGGTGATATTAAACGGTGAAGTGCAAGGCGAAGTGCATTGGTGCGGTCTCGGTCGCCACAACGTACATAATGGCCTGATGGCGATTGCGGCTGCGCGCCATGCCGGTGTGCGAGTGGCCGATGGTATTGCAGCACTGAACGAATTCATCATGCCGAAACGACGTATGGAGCTGCGCGGCGAAGTGGCCGGCATCAAGCTGTATGACGACTTTGCGCATCACCCAACCGCGATTTTGACCACCATTGCAGGGCTGCGGGCCAAAGTAGGAACAGCTCGTATTCTGGCGGTGCTGGAACCACGCTCTAACACCATGAAAATGGGCGTTCATCAGGGCGAGCTGATCAAGAGTCTGGTGCAGGCCGATAAAGCCTATCTGTTTGCACCAACTGGATTAGGTTGGGACATCCACCAGTTGGCACTGAAAGCGCCGATCCCGACCACCGTACAGCATGATATCAACCATTTGGTCGATATGTTGGCTGCCGAAGCAAAAGCAGGCGATCAGATCCTGATCATGAGTAATGGTGGCTTCGATGGCATTCATCTGAAGTTGCTGGATAAATTAACTAAATTACACTCAAAGTAATTGGAGTAAGCATGACCCAGGCGATCACCTTGGCAATTACCGGCGCATCCGGTGCAGTGTATGGCGTTCGCCTGTTGGAGCAATTACTCGCCGCTGGCTGTCAGGTTCATCTGTTGCTCTCGTCTGCCGCGCAAGTGGTGCTGGCGACGGAGTTGGATCTGAACTGGCCGGCAGACCCACAAGCCTGTCAGCAATTCCTGTTGCAACAATATGGTTGTGATGAGCATCAGCTGCGGGTTTATGGCCGTGATGACTGGTTTTCACCGGTCGCCTCGGGTTCTGCGGCACCCAAACAGATGGTGGTTTGTCCGTGCTCGATGGGCACGGTGGCCGCTATTGCCCACGGCATGTCAGATAATTTGATTGAGCGTGCGGCCGATGTGGTGCTGAAAGAGCGCGGGCATTTATTGCTGGTGCCGCGAGAAACACCTTATTCTGCGATTCATCTGGAAAATATGCTCAAGCTGACCCAACTTGGGGCGACGATATTACCGGCTTCGCCGGGTTTTTATCATAAGCCACAGAGCATCGATGATCTGGTTAACTTTCTGGTCGCTCGCATTCTGGATCATCTGCACATCAAGCAAATCATTTCCCCCCGCTGGGCCGAATAATCACAGATGTTGCCTGTTTGCTCCATTGTGGCACTTTATTTGCCTGCTTATGCAGAGCATATGAGCGCGCATGGGGTAAAACATGATGGGATTCCGGCATTTATCGATTGGCCGTAAGTTGGGTGTCAGTTTTGGCATCATTGGTTTACTGGTTGTGGTGCTGGGTGGGGTCAGCGGCTATTTGTTACAGCGCCTGAATGCCCACGTGGAATATATTACCGGTAACGTAGAGCCCAGCTTGGTCAACATCCTGCGCATGGATGTGATCGTTTCCGATTTCCGTCAGATCCAATTACGCCAGTCCGGTTTCGCGACCAGTGAAGAAAAAATACAATTCCAGAATGCACTAAAACAGTACTCCTCGCAGATCCGTCAGGTTTTACAAACCAGTCAACACTGGCTTGCCTTGCCTCAAGAACTGGCATTGCAAACCAAACTCACCGAACAATGGCACCAATATGAAGCATTGCAGCAGCAGTTCCAGTCATTACTTGATGAAGGCAGTACCTCGGATGCGAAAGATTTAATTGTGGAAGAGGGGTTACCCAAATATCAGCAGCTCAAAAGCAGTTTATCTGCGCTGGAAGCCGCGCTGAATGACAAATCCGTGAATACTGCAAAAGAAGCCACTGCATTATTTCATGCTTCAATTTGGCAGATCAGTGCGTTGATCGGCTTAGTTTTGTTGCTGGTGTTACTGGGCGCGCTGGGCTTAGGTGCCCAGATCCGTAAACCATTACAGTCTTTGTTGCAGCAGGCTAAACGTATTGCCGCAGGCGACCTGACACACCCGATGAACTTGTCGCAGCTGAATCGGGATGAAATAGGCACGTTGGCCCATGCCTTTGCTGATATGCAGCAGAATTTACATCAGCTGATCGAACAGGTGGCCATGACAGTCAGCCATATGAGTGAGCAAGTCGAAAGCGGCCAGCATGTAGCCAAAAACTCGGCATCCAGTATCAGCACGCAAGAGCAGGAGCTGACCTATCTGGCCACCGCGATGAATGAGATGACGTCTACCGTCGCCGATGTCGCGCGGAGCACCATTCATGCCGCGCAGGAAGCACAGCATGCCGCAACGGAAGCGTCCAATGGTGGGCAAGTAGTAGAGCGCACCATCAACGCCATCCAGCGGGTTGCCGACGATGTAGAACAGACGACGACACTGATCACTTCGCTGGCTCACGACAGCAGTAAAATCAGTCTGGTGTTAGATGTGATCCGTGGTATTGCCGAACAAACTAATTTACTGGCTCTGAACGCGGCGATTGAAGCGGCCCGCGCGGGTGAGCAAGGGCGAGGTTTTGCGGTGGTAGCCGATGAAGTTCGCTCTCTGGCACAACGCACACAGCATTCCACACAAGAAATTCAAAATATCATCGGTAGCTTACAGCAACGCAGTGATGATGCCGTGCAAGCGATGCAACACAGTAGCAAGATGGTGAAAGACAGTGTTGATGAAGCACATCAAGCCGGTGAGCGTATTGCGGTAATTGCCGGTGCGGTACAAGAGATTGCGGATATGACCACGCAAATTGCGAGCGCCACCGAACAGCAAAATAGCGTGGCGGAAGATTTGAATAAAAATATTGATACAATCCACTCTTCAGTGAAAGTGATCGCGTTAGGTGCTAATCAGACGGCGGAATCCAGCCAGTCACTGGCGCAACTGACTGCTCAATTACGCCAAATGACAATGCAGTTCCAGACATAACGATGTACTAAGAGATTAATTAGTAATTAGGTGGTGCCACTTCAAGGTATTCACCATTACTGTTCAGACGATAATAACGTCCATTTTGGGTGTAATAGCGCACCCCGTTAATATCCACCACATTCATGACTGAACCTGTGTTAGCAATGGTGCTGGTGGTCGCACCGTTATTGATAATAGTGACGTTGCTGGTGGCTGGTGCCGGAACTTGTTCATAGACACCACCATGCATACGGTAAAACAATTCATTTAAAACAAAATAGGTCACACCCGCAGCAATAACTGTTTTATAGCCTGGTGGCATGATGTTGTAACGCACAGGCGCTTCGTAATATCGAGGGCCGTATACACGTACTGGGCCGGGATAATAGCGCACAGGCCCAGGGTAAAATCCCCTATCATGATCGCGGTGATGGTGTTCCCAACGGCCATCGCCATCCCCCGGACCGTCAAAATGAGGTCTTGCCTGCACCTGCGAAAGTGGTAACAAAGCTGCGGCCATAAACAACGATATGATCCGACGGTATTTCATAGAAACTCTCCAAATCGCCTTTTGGCAAGACTACCCTAATTATAATCAATGGCAAATTTATGTGAAATCTGTAGCAAATTGTGTCAATTTCATAAGTACATCGTTTTTCAGGAAATAATGTTCAGAAGGAAAAATAATGCTAAAGATATTAACGGTGGATTATCAAAACCCTCAGCAAATGGCTGATTTGGTGATGCTATTGGATCTGTATGCGCAAGATCCAATGGGCGGTGCTGAAGCATTATCCGCCGAATGCCGTGAGCAGCTGCCACAAGCTTTACAACAATGTGCTTGCGCTATCTCATTGATTGCTTATTGGAATGAACAACCAGCAGGGTTGTTGAATGCTTTTCAGACGGTATCGACTTTTGCCGCGCGTCCATTAATTAATATTCATGATCTGGCCGTCGCGTCAGCATTTCGTGGACAAGGTATTGCGACGGCATTATTACAACAGATTGAGCAGATCGCGCGTGAGCGTGATTGCTGCAAACTGACGTTGGAAGTGTTATCCGGTAACCACACGGCGCAACAGGCTTATCACCGTTGTGGTTTTGCCGGCTATGAACTGGATCCAACACAAGGCCATGCGTTGTTCTGGCAGAAAAAACTCGCCTAGTTCGGGTTATCTGGTTTCACTCTCGCCTGATCACAGGCGAGTGGCTTCATAACGATAACCACCTGCGGGTGCTGGAATAAACTGCAGGCGGTGCGTCATGCAACTCGGCACATCTTCTGCGTGATGTGATACATACAGTAGCTGACTGTGGCTGTGTGCGACCAGTCGGTCGATGTATTGCAATACCAAATGGCGGTTAAGGCTATCTAAGCCCTGCAGCGGTTCATCCAAGATCAGTAAGGTTGGGTGTTTCACCATTGCGCGGGCAATCAGCAATAAACGCTGTTGTCCGTAGGAAAGCTGAAGAAAGGATGCCTGCTCTTGTTTTTCCATACCGAGCAATTTCAGCCATTGGCGGGCCAGTTTAATTTCCTGATCACCGGGTTGCTGATACAGGCCAATGGAATCATAAAAACCCGACAGCATCACGGTCAGTGGTGTGCCCGCCACACGATAAGCCATATGTAATGCTGGGCTGACAATGCCCATGTGTTGTTTTATTTCCCAGATACTTTCCCCTGAGCCTCGGCGTCGGCCAAATAAAGAGATGTTATTGCTATAACACTGCGGATGATCGCCAGTGATCAGATGTAATAACGTGGTTTTACCACAGCCATTGGGGCCGGCAATATGCCAGTGTTCACCGTGATTTAATTGCCAGTTGAGATCATGCAATATGACTCGTTCGTCATAACTGACTTGGATCTGCTGCAGCTCAATTAAAGGGTCAGCAAAAGTTGTTTTTTCAGTTTGATGTAACGCGGGTGGCAGTGCTAATTCGGTTGCAGAAGCACAATGCAATAACTGTTGCGTCAGCGGATCAGCAAAGAAGGTGTCTCTGGGTTGCAGATGCTGGAGTTGGCAATCCAATATCCAACCTAACTGCTCAGCAAACGGCGGGATCTCATCAAAGCGATTGACGATCAGAGCTAAGGCCATGCCCTTTTGTAACAGCTGTTCTAAGGTAGCCATCAGTTGTGCTCGCGCCTGCACATCCAGTCCATCAAACGGTTCATCCAGAATCAATAACTCGGGTTCTGACATCAGCGCTTGAGCTAATAATACTTTACGACCTTCGCCACTGGATAATGCCGTAAATGGTTGTGCGAGCAGATGGCTGATCCCGAATAATGCGGCTAATTCATGGCAATGTGTGGTGTTGTGATGCGACTGTTGAATCAGATTTTCCACTGAAGTAGCAATCTCTTCTTCCGCACCCAGCATATCGGTATTCGTGCGTTGCCACTCGTCATCATAAAGTTTAATCTGTTTCTCAAAAGAGACCATTTCAGACCGCAGATGATGAGTCAATTCTCCAGACTCTGCGGGCACTTCCTGATTTAAAATGCGTGCCATGATGGTCTTACCGCTACCATTGTTACCGATAATCGCGCAGCATTCACCGGCGTTAAGATGAAAAGAAGAAATGGTTAATTTTTTGTCGGTTCCAACAGGGAATGTGGCTGCATTTATAGCTAGCATGAGCAAATACCTCGGGAAAATAGATGATGCCCGGTCAAGATCGCGGGTAAAAATAAAAGCGGGCACCACAGATGTAAATCATTCATCTGAGAAAATATAAATAACGCGGCGGGATCAACATGGAAAACCCAGCAGGCGAAATCCTTTATCAGGAATTGCCATATCATGTATTACTCACATCGAATGCGAAGCGCAGCCCGTTAAAAACTATTTGGCTGGTCATGTTGCTTTCGGTGATTGGGCTCACCATCTTTGGCCATCTGCTAACCATCAACTCTGGTTTGCTTTTTATCAATAACGGCACGTTATCTCTCCGGCTAGATCCAACGGTTTCACTGAGTTTACTGTCATTACTCTGGTTTGGCTTACGCTGGAGTTTATTGCCACTGTTTGCCATTACATTACTGCAAATGAGTTTGTATGGCGAGATACCTCAGGCATTGGTTTTTGCTGCCAGTCATCTGATGTTATTTGGCATGATTGCGCAGGCATATCGTTCATTGCCATTGTCATTAGATTTTAAGCGCCTGCATAGCTGGTTTACCTTTTTGTTGGTGATGTTTATTAGCTGTTCCATTGGCGCGGGCGTTGATCTGCTGCTGAGTAATATCGTGGCTACTGCGCAGTATCAGCATTGGTTGCAATGGTGGGTGTGTAATTGGTTAGACGCAATCATGATCTTGCCATTGCTGTTTTGTTTCACACCCTATGTTCATCAATACCGTGGGCATCTTTTTCCAATAATTACCACGTCTATTTACCCACGCCGGCAGGCAACGTTATCCGTTATTTTGCTGATTTCGGGAGTGTTACTTTATCTTTCATTGTCTTATTCATTGGGGCTGAGTTCGCTGGCTGCGGCCACATCTGACGCTGAAAAAACAGTAGGGCGTTTTTCCGAGATAGTCTTACTGACGTTGTGTATATCTGGTTTTATTATGATCAGCCTTGCGTATCTTGGTTATCATATTTTCCGACATTGGTCTGTTTTTCTTGAGTATCAAGCCCATGAAGCCATACGGGCAAATGAGGCTAAATCACACCTGTTGTCAAAGATGACGCAGGAATTACATACCCCCTTAAATACCATTACCGGTTTAACTCGCTTAGTCTTGGGTTCTACGCTGACACCACCACAACGTGAACATATCAACAAAATCAGAACATCAGCAGCCTTGTTAAATAGCGTAATTAACGAGCTGTTGGATTACTCCAAAATTGAAGCTAACCAGTTGGCATTAGAGTTTACCGCGTTTGCTTTAGAAGAGGTGGTGAACCGTGTTGCTGGTGTATTAAGTCCCAACTGCAGTGAAAGACGAATTTCTTTTATTGTCGATTTATCTCCCGATATTCCTCGCTTCATTCTTGGTGACCCGGCACGAGTAGAACAAATTCTACTTACTTTATTAAGTCATGCCATTAAGCATACCCAGCGTGGTCACGTGTTATTACGTATTACCCCAGGCGCTAAAAGAGAGTCTCATTTAAAGCTTTATTTTGAAATCATTGATACTGGCACGGGCATGGACGCCACACAAATTTCTGCGCTTTTCCAGCCCCTCCAACAACACGACAATGCGGTGGTTGCTTCTGGCGGTAGCGGGTTAGGTCTAGCGATCAGTCAACAGTTAGTCAGGTTAATGGGCGGCAATATTCATGTTTCCAGCGAAGTCGGTGTTGGAACAGAGTTTGTTTTTTCTCTTCAGGTCGGTTTTCGGCCGGATAGTTTGTCTGGGAATATCGGGTTCATTTGTAATAAGCGCTGGTTACTGCTGCATAACCAACCGGAAATTGCCGCGATTTTAAATAAACAATTACAGCGTATCGGCGGCACAGTACATGAATTGGGGCATGAGTTACTGATCCAGCAATGGCTCGGTGGCATGCTAAACCATGAAATAGAAATTCCCGATATGCTGCTGTTAAGTCATCGTATCGGTGCTATTGATGGCATTACGTTATTACGTAAATTACGTGCTATGCCCGCTTGGAAAACAACGCCGGTTTTGTTTTTGTACCCGCAATCAGAAGAAGATAACTACCGGACGTTGTTGAATGAAGATCCGTATACGGAACTGCTGCCATTACCGTTTTATGGGGTAATGCTGTGTAATGCCATTATGTCTGTGTTGGGATTAGGTGCCAGAACTTCTATTACTCGTCTGCCGGCGCATGACTGGCGAAATATGCTGCATGATATTGATGTTTTGTTGGTTGAAGACAATGCCATTAATCGTCAAGTGGCATTAGAAACCTTGCAACAGGTTGGCGTGGCAGTACAGGTGGCTGAAAACGGTAAAGAGGGTATCGAAAAAGCCAGCCGAGGAAAATTTGATCTGATCCTGATGGATGTTGACTTACCAGAGGTCGATGGCATCACGGCAACTTACTGGCTAAGAAATCAAGGTTATATCACGCCAATTTTAGCGATGACGGCTTTCGACGACCCCAAAGAACGGGAGCGCTGCCTGAAAGCCGGAATGAATGATTTTATGATCAAACCTTTCGAGCCTGACACGCTGTATTCCTTAGTTTATCGCTGGACGATAGGGCAGGGCGAGCAAACGGAATTAGTTAAAGATATACCCGATAGCCATCCCTTCTTAGAGCATTCGTCACCATCAGAAATAGCCTTGGACGTCATTCTGGGTTTTTCCCGAGTCGGTAATAACCCTCAGCTTTATCAGCAGATTTTAGGTACGTTTCGGGATGAATACAGCGATCAAGGGCGGAAATTATTGGCCATGGTCGAACGTGAAGAATGGGTTGCTCTGGAGCGGATCGCGCATAATCTGAAATCGGTGGCTCGTTATATTGGTGCCGACGGATTGTCAGCTGCAGCCAGCGAATTAGAGTTATTACTCCGTCGCCATGAAGCCAGAGCCTCCCGAGCCATCATGACCAAAAAACTGGTCGCTAATATTCATATTTTGCTGATGGCGGTGTTCGACATTATCAAATCAATTCCTGTTATTGCTGAAGCGGGTAAAAATGCTGGCGGCGATATCGAAGCGCTGGAACAACAGCAAGAGAAGCAAAACTTACCCCGGATATTGGTTATTGATGATGAGCTGATCCATCGACAAATGCTGAGCTCGTTATTACAACATGATTGTGAAGTGTTAGCCGTTGCTGATAGTACAACAGCTCTGGAGTTAGTATTTAAACAACCGGTAGATTTGATTTTACTGGATATGGTTATGCCTGATGTTCGCGGTGATGAAGTGATGCGTCAATTGCGTAGCCACCCGGCCACACGAGATATTGATATTGTGATCATCAGTTCCCGTCATGATGTTGAAGATGAAGAAACCGGGTTTTTGATGGGGGCGATTGATTACATTACCAAGCCGTTTTATCCCACTATTGTGCAAGCGCGGATCCGCAATGTATTAAGGTTGATCCATCAGCGTCGTTTATTAGATCAACTAGCGCATTTAGATGGCCTCACTGGTATTCCCAATCGGCGTAAATTTGAGCAAGTCATTGAAAATGAGTGGGCTCGCCATCAACGCGCAGCGCAGCCACTTTCATTAGCCATTCTGGATGTCGATCATTTCAAGCGTTTTAACGACACCTTCGGTCATGCTCGGGGTGATGATGTTTTGCAGGCGGTTGCCGGTTCTATTCGTGACATGTTGCGACGTACCGGTGATTTCGCGGCTCGTCTGGGTGGTGAAGAGTTTGTATTAGTGTTTAGTGGCGCGGATGCGCAAAGCAGTGCGGTGATGGCAGAACATGTTCGCCAGGCCATGGAACAGATTGAATTACCGGTGGGTAAAATTACCGTCAGTATTGGGGGAGTCACGCTGATCCCAGAAGATCACTATTCTTTAGAACAAGCGATGGAAACGGCTGACCAATTACTTTATGAAGCGAAACAAAATGGTCGTAACCGCGTTTGTTGGCAATCGAGAGTTAATTAACACGAGTGAGAAATCAGGCTGTCATAACTTGCATCTGAAGCATGAGCACCTGATGTGTTCATGCCCCAGTGACAAGCTAAGAACAAAAAGCGGATATTGCCGGTCAGCTAACTGCGGCCCTCATCTTGTCTAAGTATTTTTTCAATAACGCGCAAAATACGCCGGATCTGCTGTTCATTATGGCGGGGTAAATGATGGCTAGTATGAGTTAGTAGTTTCATGTCACACCTTCCCTAATCGTGTTATCGATGCACCATTCCACGCTGTTCTTATTACTATTATCGTCCATAGCCGGAAGAACAACCGAGAATTATTTCAATTAGATACCTGCATTCACTGTGCCAGCCAATATTGCCGGAAAAATGGCGGACATTGACCAAAGTTTCGTTATCACTACTCTTTTTATTGATACGTAGGCGGCTCGTTAAAGAGATCGTTTGGGTACAAAATAAAGTAAGGGGCCGAAGCCCCTTGAACAATCAATTAACCGAGATGACTAACAAGCAAACTTTTTAACTTATGCAGCTTTTTGTCTAAGACTGCTTTTTTGCCTTTTATCCGTTGAGCCTCGGGAAGTTCGGCTGGAATGGCCTTGGCTTTTGCCGGTATGCTGGGAAATACATCCAGACCGCTTATTTTTTTCAATTGATCGACAGAAATGACTTTGTAATGCCCATCCGCATTATTATCAGAAACATACACACCCGCTTCGCCGGTTTTCGGTGTGTAAATCGCTTTGAACATGGCATTAGGAACCGGGATCCGGTTTTTCAGTTTCTGTGTGGAGGCGTTATATAGCCCGCCAGTGACGACATACACATCACCGTATTTGGTGGCCATGACTCGCGTCGTTGTCTCTATGTCGCTCCAGATACCGGCATTATTGGCATGCAGCTGCGGAACCATATTGGCTAATGAAAATGACTCATGTTGGGCATTTTTGTTTGGCATATCGGCATTCGGAGCCAGATGCCCACGATCAAATCCGCTTCCCTTATAGTCAGTTAGTTCAGCTCTGGTTGCTTCAGGTAGATTGGCATCTTCATGAAATGAATCAATACGTTCTAACGTTTTTGCGGCAGCTACATTCTTTTTGGTCAGATGTTCAGCTGAATAAAAAGCTGTTTTTGAGGAATACGAATAACCGGTCGCAAACGCGGTGTAGCAAAGCTCTTGATCTTGTTGCAGGGGGATCGTCAGTTTGGGTTCCTGACCATTAAAATAATGCTGAGGACAGTTTGTTGCGAATGCTGATGTACTAATCAGACACAATGCCAAGGTAATACTGTTTTTAAACACAAGAATTCCCATCTATTAATTGGGTTGTACTGATAGATTTTACAGAGCATTTTACTTGCTGTATCGCAGAAATGAAAAAAGGCACTAACTCGTTAAAGTTAATGCCTTTTAATTCAATAATTAGCGAAGAGCTATTAGTTCATGCCGTATTTTTTCAGTTTCTTACGCAGGGTACCGCGGTTGATGCCCATCATGGTTGCAGCACGGGTCTGGTTACCACGGGTGTACTGCATGATAATGTCGAGCATAGGCGCTTCAACTTCACTCAGAACCATGTCGTACAGTTCAGTGACGTCCTGACCATTCAATTGCGCCAGATAGTTGCGTAAAGCCTGCTGAACGGAGTCACGCAGTGGGCGTTGCACTGGTTGATGAGTTTGTGCGTGAGTGACTGTAGTCACCAGAGCTTCAGAAGTCACGGTTTGATCCAACATAATTTTTTCTGCTCTTCATTATGCAATTGCGTTACTAAAATACAGTTTCAATGCATTCAACTGCTCTTCAGCTGTTGTTAGTGCGTTGAAACCTCTGCGGAAATGCTTTGCTGACTCGTATTTCTCCAAATACCAGGCAACATGTTTTCTGGCAAAACGCACTCCTTTGGCTTCGCCGTAGAACTGATGCAAAGCTGCAACATGTTCCAGCACGATGGTTCTGATTTCATCCCATTCTGGCGATGGCAGATCACAGCCGTGCGTCAAAAAATGGCGGATGCGATTAAACAACCAAGGTTGTCCTTGCGCAGCCCGTCCAATCATGATGGCATCAGCACCGGTGTACTCCAGTACAGCCAGCGCTTTTTGCGGAGTATCGATATCACCGTTCGCCACTACAGGAATAGAAACATGCCGTTTGATAGCGCGGATCGTGTCATATTCGGCTTGACCATTGAATAAACACGCACGGGTACGCCCGTGTACAGTCAATGCCTGAACACCACAGGATTCGGCTATTTCGGCAATTTCCACTCCATTACGATGTTCAGTATCCCATCCGGTTCGGATCTTCAGGGTAACAGGCACATCGACGGCAGCGACTACCGTTTGCAAGATCTCACGCACCAGCGCAGGGTCTTGCAACAGGGCTGAACCGGCTAAACGACGATTAATCTTTTTAGCTGGGCAACCCATATTGATATCAATTATCTGTGCACCTTCAGAAACTGAGCGGCGGGCGGCATCGGCCATCCAATCCGGTTCTGATCCCACAATTTGCACAGCGCGTATGCCCGGCTCATCAGCCAAATACATTCGCTTAAGCGATTTATCGGTACCCCAGGTTTCTGGGTTAGCCGACATCATCTCAGAGACCGCCATGCCAGCTCCCATTCGCAAACACAACTGCCGGAACGGTTGGTCTGAAACACCAGCCATCGGTGCAACAACAACCGGGGCTGATAACGAATAAGGTCCAATTTGCATGACGTGACACCCTAAGCTTGAGGGCGCGTATCTTACGGCTTTTTCACCACGCTGAAAAGGTTAGAAATTGAGCGTAAGGTGAAAAAAATGCTTGTATTTTCTGACGAAAATCCTTGCCAAATCGTTTCGCTAACTAGATCAGACAAATACCGAATTTTTCACAACGTTTCAGGCTTTTTTTATTCCATCCAGACGGCACCACTCTTCGCGTGTCGTTGCTGGGTTCATCGCAAACCACTGGCCATAAACTTCAAGCAGCTCAGGCGCCTGACTTTCTAATATGCCGGAAATGGCCATGCGACCTTGTGATTTAACCAGTCCACTGATCAATCCAGACAGTTCACGTAACGGGCCAGCCAGAATATTAGCCACCACGATATCGGCTTGCAGCCCTGCGGGTTGATCTTCTGGCAGATACAATTCCAGCTGGTCACTGACGCCATTGCGCTGTGCATTATCGCGGCTCGCTTCAATCGCCTGCGGATCAATATCAATACCAATCACCCGTGCTGCACCCAGCTTAAGGGCGGCTATCGCCAGAATGCCGGAGCCGCAGCCAAAATCGACTAAGGTTTTGCCGCTCAGATCGAGGCTGTCCAGCCATTGCAGACAAAGCGCGGTGGTCGGGTGTGTCCCTGTACCAAAGGCTAAACCGGGGTCGAGCAATACATTGACAGCGGTCGGGTCCGGCACATCACGCCAGCTAGGGCAGATCCACAGGCGTTCACCAAACTGCATCGGTTGGAAATGTTCCATCCATTCACGCACCCAATCTTTGTCTTCCAGTAATTCAACCTGATACGGTACATCTTCACTGATGTGTTTCTGGAAAAACGCGATGATTGGCGCCGGGTCAACTTCCGCATCAAACAGACCAATGCAGCGGGTATCGCCCCATAATTTCGTTTCCCCCGGTAGCGGTTCATAAACCGGCGTATCTTGGGCGTCCATGTAGGTGACGGCCTGAGCACCCAGTCCCATCAGCATATTGCTGACTTTATTGGCGCTTTTGGCGGTTGCATTGATTTTGATTTGGATCCAGGGCATGGCAATACATCGGGTTATAAAAAAGAGAGCTATTGTAACACTCGCCAGTCAACGGATTGAATCATCTTTTCCATTGACTGGTATTAGTCCATACGAAACGGCATCAACGGATGAATCTCTCGTGGTGTCAGATCCAACGATTGGCGTTTAGCCAGATTATGAATGCGACTTTCTAGCGTGAGAGCAATGGGTCCGGTAAACAATTCAGCCCGTTGCGTCGATAGCGTTTTTATCGACATCACACCTAATTGATGTAACCGATCCCGGTTTAAATCAGCTACGGTTTCGACATCAACGATCAAACGGGTGAGATCAGCGCGTAAGGCTACTAGATTTCCCAATCCACCCATGGCTTTGATGTAACTGATCGTTAGGTAATCCACATCGAGCAATAATTCAGGTCCACTCGCCAGTGGTTGAGAGCTTTGTTCATCGATTGCCGCATTAAAAAAATGAATTTGATGCCGACTGATATAACCCCGTAATTCGTACAACAAAATACCGAATAACGACATGGGGATCGCAAACCAGACTGTTGGAATACTGGTGTAAGCAATTTGTTCTTGTTGTAGCCAATGACAGCCGTGATTCACAAAGCCCAAAACAAATAACGTATAGATACAATGACGAGGGGCCCACAACAGTAGCAATAACATCATCGGTTGTGCCTGACCCGATGCAATCATCAGCAAACTTAATATGCCATTCAAAACACGCTTCTGGATCTTGGTGCCAGCAATATTGATCAGCGAACGTTGGAAGATCCAAGAAATACAAAGAATCACCAGCCATATATACGGCGACGCCAAAAAAGAGTGCCAAGGCAAGGTGGTGAGCTGTAATTCAGCAACTGTACCGCCAGACAACAACAACAACGGTTCCAGCCAGAGTAACAATTCAACAGTTTGATGTTGCAATATGAATTGGTTAAAAAGATGCAGTAAACCGGCAACAGGGAGTGACAGCAACAGACAGAAAAAGCCGTTGCATAACAGCACGATCGCATCACCCTGAAAGGCTCTTAACCAAGAGGGGACGCGAATTTTTTGGGTAAAGGGGGTAGCCCAAACCACGGCATAACCACTAAGCAATGCGGCAATAATATCCGTAGGAAAATGTTCAGGACCAAGCGAGTGCAGCAACTTTGCCATTAAGACATAACTCAGACAAGCGTTGAGCGGCTGCATCTCATATTGATAATTGCTACGACTGATAGCGATAGCCATTGCCAGTAAAAGAGGTGCGGATTGTTGTAGCCCCTTAAAGATGGTCAACCAGATGTGTCCGGTATAATCGATATTAGCAATCATCACCTGTGGCATATGGGCAAAGGTGAGCAGCAAAATCGGTAAAATTAGCAGACGCTGTTGGTTGTCATCAAAACTGGTAGATAGCATAACACTTTATAAAACTGTGAGCGTTGTATCATTTTAGCGCAAAACGTAAAGAATAGCAGGATAAATTGTGAGGTCGTTCGCATAAAAAAAGCCGCGAATGAGCGCGGCCTTAAATAAGAAGGGGGGCTTAGAGACCTAACTTCTTGTGTAGATAGTGAATATTGGTGCCACCGTTGTGGAAGTTTTCATCCCGCAGGATTTCTTTGTGTAGTGGAATATTGGTCTTGATCCCTTCTACAACAATTTCATCCAGTGCATGACGCATACGCGCGATGGCAACATCACGATTTTCACCGTAACAAATTAACTTACCGATCATCGAATCGTAATGTGGTGGTACGGTGTAGCCAGAATAAATATGCGAATCCCAGCGAACACCTAAACCGCCCGGTGCATGGAACCATTGGATCTTGCCCGGTGCTGGCAGGAAGGTTTGTGGATCTTCTGCGTTGATACGGCATTCGATCGCATGACCGCGAATGTGAATTTCATCCTGTTTGATCGACAGTGGCTGACCGGCAGCAATTTTCAGCTGTTCTTTAATCAGATCCACACCAGTGATCATTTCTGTCACTGGATGTTCTACCTGAATACGGGTGTTCATTTCAATGAAATAGAACTCACCATTTTCATACAGGAATTCAAAAGTGCCGGCACCACGATAATTGATTTCAAGACAAGCACGAACACAACGTTCGCCGATGTAACGACGCATGTCTTCAGTGATGCCTGGTGCAGGCGCTTCTTCAACTACTTTCTGATGACGACGCTGCATTGAGCAGTCACGTTCACCCAGATAGATCGCATTACCTTGGCCATCGGCTAATACCTGGATCTCGATATGACGCGGATTTTCCAGATATTTCTCCATGTAAACCATGTCGTTGCCAAAGAACTGGCCAGCTTCTGATTTCGTCAGTGCAACTGAGTTTTGCAGTTCTTCTTCCTGGCGAACAACACGCATACCACGACCACCACCGCCACCCGCTGCTTTAATGATCACTGGATAGCCGATACGTTTAGCGATAGTTGCATTTTCTTTGGCGTCATCACCGATTGGGCCGCCTGAACCGGGTACACAAGGTACACCGGCTTTTTTCATCGCATTGATAGCTGATACTTTATCGCCCATCAGGCGGATGGTTTCTGCTCTCGGACCGATAAAAATAAAGCCAGATTTTTCTACCTGCTCAGCAAAGTCGGCATTTTCAGACAAAAAGCCATAACCAGGGTGAATAGCTACTGCACCGGTCACTTCTGCTGCAGCAATAATAGACGGCACGTTCAGATAAGAATCTTTAGCCGACGGCTTACCGATACAGATGGTTTCGTCTGCCAGTTTAACGTGTTTCAGATCGCGGTCTGCGGTGGAATGCACAGCTACCGTTTTGATACCGAGCTCTTTGCATGCCCGCAGGATGCGCAAAGCGATTTCACCACGGTTAGCGATGACAATTTTATCCAACATAAGAAGCTCTCTTATTCGATGATAAACAGAGGCTGATCAAATTCAACGGTGTCGCCGTTCTCAACCAGAATGCTTTTCACCACACCCGCTTTATCAGACTGGATCTGGTTCATCATTTTCATTGCTTCAACGATGCACAGTGGGTCACCCACTTTTACTGATTGACCCACTTCGACAAATGCTTTCGCATCTGGGCCAGAAGAGCGGTAGAAAGTACCAACCATTGGGGAACGCATGGTTTGGCCATTTACTGCTTCTGGGGCTGCAACAACGTTGGCTACTGGTGCAGCAACAGCAGATACTGCAGCTTGAGGTGCCTGTGGTACTGCAAAATTGACCATAGGTGCCGCCTGACCGCTGACTGCACGGCTGATGCGAACTGATTCTTCACCTTCGGTGATTTCCAGTTCAACAATGCCGGATTCTTCAACCAGCTCGATCAGTTTTTTGATTTTACGGATATCCATTTGCATTCTCAGTTCAACTTCTTCTGCTTGTTCAAATAGGGGATGACCGTTCCAGATAACGGACGGCCGCGGTAAGTGCGAATTCATATCCATCAGCACCTAAACCACATATCACGCCTTTAGCCACATCAGACAAATAGGAGTGATGACGGAAGGGCTCACGGGCATGAACATTCGATAAATGAATTTCGATAAACGGAATAGCCACACCTAACAAAGCGTCACGGATTGCAACGCTAGTGTGGGTGAAAGCTGCCGGATTGATGAGGATAAAATCAATTTTTCCCATCGCCTGATGGATGGTATCCACCAGTTCATATTCCGCGTTAGATTGTTTGTGCGTCAGTTCAACATCCATATTCATGGCAAGTTGTTGCAAACGGCTGACAATATCGTCCAGTGTTGCGGCACCGTAGATCCCGGGTTCACGTTTCCCCAGCAGATTCAGGTTCGGGCCGTTAAGCACTAAAATGCGGAACTTTGCAGTCATTGAGTCGCTATCCTCAGTAAACATGCAGCGATTTTTCATTTTCCTTCAACTCTGATTCTTTTGTGTGCAAAAACCATCAGAGCTAAGGCGGTTTTCATGCTAATTGGCAAGATTACCGTAGATTCTTGTACGTTGTCAGCATTTTCGTTGGAAAAACAGCAAAAAATGACCAATGGCGTATCCGCGACAAAAACAACCATGCTGCAACAGTAACTTTGTAAAAAGAGTCGGTTTATTGATGCACCTGACTGGCAAGCGCGGTAGAATATAACAATACCCTAACATGACGCCATGAGTCAGGAGACACTTAATAATGCTGAAGCGTGATATGAACATCGCCGATTATGATCCGGAGCTGTGGGCTTCAATTGTGGAGGAAACACAGCGTCAGGAAGAGCATATCGAGCTGATTGCTTCTGAAAACTACACCAGCCCACGTGTAATGCAAGCACAGGGATCACAGTTAACCAATAAATATGCTGAAGGTTATCCTGGTAAGCGTTACTACGGTGGTTGTGAGTTTGTTGATAAGACAGAAACCCTGGCCATTGAACGCGCTAAGACGCTGTTTGGCGCTGTTTACGCGAACGTACAGCCGCATTCTGGTTCGCAAGCGAACGCTGCTGTTTATATGGCACTGCTGAAACCAGGTGATACCGTATTAGGTATGAATCTGGCACACGGTGGTCACCTGACTCACGGTTCACCAGTTAACTTCTCCGGTAAACTGTATAACATCATTCCTTACGGTATCGATGCGACCGGTAAAATCGACTACGTCGAACTGGAACGTCTGGCACTGGAACATAAACCAAAAATGGTACTGGGTGGCTTCTCTGCTTACTCTGGTGTTGTTGATTGGGCAAAAATGCGTGAAATCGCTGACAAAGTAGGTGCTTACCTGTTTGTTGATATGGCGCATGTTGCTGGTCTGGTGGCTGCAGGTGTTTATCCAAACCCAGTTCCACATGCTCATGTAGTTACTTCAACTACCCATAAGACACTGGCCGGCCCACGTGGTGGTCTGATCCTGTCTTCTGTGAATGATGAAGATCTGCACAAAAAACTGAATTCTGCTGTGTTCCCTGGTTCACAGGGCGGCCCGCTGATGCATGTTATTGCTGGTAAAGCGGTAGCATTCAAAGAAGCGATGGAACCAGAATTCAAAGCTTACCAACAGCAAGTAGTGAAAAACTCGAAAGCAATGGTAGAAGTGTTCCTGGCACGTGGTTACAAGATCGTGTCTGGCGGTACTGAAAATCACCTGTTCCTGGTTGATTTCACTGATCGTGAACTGACTGGTAAAGAAGCGGATGCAGCGCTGGGTCTGGCAAACATTACTGTGAACAAAAACGCAGTACCAAACGACCCACGTTCACCATTCGTAACCTCTGGTATCCGTATCGGTTCACCATCTATCACTCGTCGTGGCTTTAAAGAAGCGGAAGCGAAAGAGTTGGCTGGCTGGATCTGTGACGTGCTGGACAAACCAACTGACGAAGCGGTAATTGCGGCTACCCGCGCGAAAGTGCTGGATATCTGTAAACGCTTGCCAGTATACGCATAATCAATATTTGCGTATGTTAAAAACAGTCGGCCATGTGCCGGCTGTTTTTTTATGGGCTTTCTACATCAGAGGTTATATCCGTTGTGGGGTATTTATCTTGATGTTGCTGATAAATATATTCCTGCAATTTTTCATGCACATTAGGATTTAGTGTTAATCGAATGGCCCATTCCTTAGATTTATTTTTCCGCTTTTTACTTCTGACAATGACTCCGGTTAGTGGAATGGAAATCCCGAAACCAGAAAGTATCCCGTCAAAACGTTCTCCCAAATTCAACGTCAGCATATGATCTCGAATGAGTAACCCGCTGACCGAGATATTGATAATCTCAAACGGCAATTTTTCACCGTTGTTGTTTAGTAATTCTAAATCGGTTGGGTTGTCTAATCGCCAAAGCCGTTGCCCAGCAGTGGCATGTTCGTATATCTCGGGAATTCCAAGACGCGGTGTAATTACATCTGGCATGTCATGAGCAAGATAGAGCGGAAAACGCAGATTGTGTCGCCCAAAATTAGCTTCAATAAATAAGCTGTTAGCTTTATTTAATAAGGCAATCAGCTGGCTGTTATTTAACGCTATTTGATAGTCGTCATCTGGCTGATTTGTATTTACCGGTTCAGGAAAATTAAGCAGCATATCCAGCTCTTGATCAGAAAGATGATTATCTCTTTTCATCTGAATTCGACCCTGACTATTCCCACTGCACTATTTGTATGAATATTAAACAGTTTGTCTATCCCTGTCATGCAGTAAAGAATCGTTGTTTAGTGCTGAAAATATTGGCCTTTGCGTGATCTCTGATAGACTGACAAAATCGACAGATTTCAGGATTTAGCATAGATGCATTGTCCATTTTGTAATGCCGATGATACGAAAGTCATTGACTCACGCCTTGTGGCGGATGGGCATCAGGTGCGTCGTCGTCGAGAATGTCTGGTGTGTCACGAACGCTTTACCACCTTTGAAATGGCAGAATTAGTGATGCCTCGGGTGATCAAAAGTAATGGCGTTCGTGAACCATTTAATGAAGATAAATTGCGTAACGGTATTCAACGCGCGTTGGAAAAACGCCCGGTAAGTACTGAACTGATTGAGCAAAGTATTAATCGGATCAAATCGAATCTGCGAGCGACCGGTGAACGGGAAATCATGACCAAGATCATTGGTAATCTGGTGATGGAAGAATTAAAGCAGCTGGATAAAGTGGCTTATATCCGTTTTGCATCTGTGTATCGCAGTTTTGAAGATATCCGTGAATTTGGTGAAGAGATCGCACGTCTGGAGAAATAAGTGTTTTCTGCCGAAGATCATCGCTACATGAGCCGAGCTCTGCAATTAGCAGAGCAAGGTCGCTTTACTACTTCCCCGAACCCGAATGTGGGTTGTGTGATCGTGGCTGCTGGCCAGATTGTTGGGGAAGGTTTTCATCTGCGAGCTGGTGAACCGCATGCGGAAGTACATGCGCTGCGAATGGCGGGCGAGAAGGCCAAAGGCGCTACGGCCTATGTCACTCTTGAACCTTGTTCGCATTTTGGGCGTACACCACCTTGTGCCGATGCGTTAGTGAATGCGGGTGTGGCTCGTGTTGTTGCTTCAATGGAAGATCCGAATCCGCAGGTATCTGGTCGCGGTATGCGTCGTTTAGCGGATGCGGGAATTGAAGTACAAGTTGGTTTACTGCAAACGCAGGCGGAAGCGTTAAACCTTGGTTTCATCAAACGCATGCGGCATGGTTTGCCGTATGTACGTTTGAAAATGGCAGCAAGCCTTGATGGTCGCACGGCACTGGCGAATGGGCAGAGTCAGTGGATCACGTCACCCGAGGCGCGTGCTGATGTGCAACGCTGGCGGGCGCAGAGTAGCGCGATCCTGACCGGTGCGGATACAGTGCTGGTTGATGATCCGTCGCTGAATGTGCGTTGGGCACAACTCCCGCCATCTGTTCAAACTCATTATGCTGAAGAGCAGATACGCCAGCCCATTCGTGTGGTGATCGATTCACAACAACGTATTACGCCGGATGCGAAACTATTTACCATTGCAGGTGATGTGTGGCTCGCCCGTCAGCAGGCGCAGTGCCAATGGCCTGAGTCGGTTCAGCAATTGATCACGCCATTAACGGAAAACGGTAAATTGGATCTGCTGCATTTGTTACAAACTCTGGCGCAGCGCAATATTAACGATATTTGGGTTGAAGCGGGCGCGACACTTGCCGGTGCTTTACTTAGTGCTGGTTTGGTTGATGAATTAATTGTTTATCTGGCCCCTAAATTGATGGGGACTCCTGCCCGTGGTTTGGTGAATCTACCCGAATTTCAACATATGTCGGAAGTTGCTGACTGGCATTGGCAAGATGTACGTAAAGTCGGCGAGGATCTGCGTTTGATCTTGCGCCCGCATAAGGAATAACGATGTTTACCGGAATTATTGAAGCGGTCGGGACACTGGCGGCATTACAACCGAAAGGTGAAGATGTTTCTGTTCGGGTGAAAAGCGGCAAGCTGGATCTTTCTGATGTGAAGCTGGGTGATTCTATTGCTACTAATGGTGTGTGTCTGACGGTTGTACAATTAACCGTTGATGGTTATGTCGCTGATTTGTCGTTAGAAACCTTACAACGTAGTAGCTTCGCACACTATCAGGCCGGACAAAAAGTCAATCTGGAGCGCGCGTTAACACCCGATACTCGTTTAGGTGGGCATCTGGTTTCTGGCCATGTCGATGGTGTTGGTGAAATTGTTTCCGTGCATCAGCTGGGGCGTGCCAAAGAGTATTGGATCAAAGCGCCGGATGAACTGGCCAAATACATTGCCGAAAAAGGCTCAATTACCGTGGACGGTATTAGTTTGACTGTCAATGCCGTCGATGGTGCTCGGTTTAAACTGACCATCGTGCCGCACACCAGCGCAGAAACGACCGTGCTCGATTGGCAGACTGGCGTGAAAGTAAATTTAGAAGTGGATGTGATTGCTCGTTATCTGGAACGGTTGTTGCTCGGCGATAAAGCTGCGCAATCATCACAGAGCAATATCACGATGGAAATGTTGGCTAGAAACGGTTTTCTACGCTAACAGACCGATTTTCTGTGCAAACAGATGAAGGATAAGTCATGGCTATCAGTAAAATTGAAGAAATTATTGAAGATTTTCGTCAGGGTAAAATGGTCATTCTGATGGATGACGAAGATCGTGAAAATGAAGGCGATATTCTGATGGCGGCCTCAATGGTGCGCCCGGAAGATATCAATTTCATGGCCAAATACGGTCGTGGGTTGATCTGTCTGACTTTGTCTAAAGCGCGTTGCAAACAACTCAATCTGCCATTGATGGTGGATAAAAACGAAGCACAATTCTCAACCAACTTCACAGTCTCTATCGAAGCGGCAGAAGGTGTTACCACTGGTATTTCAGCTGCCGATCGTGCGCGCACTGTGCAAGCAGCGGTAGCTCCAGATGCCAAACCCAGTGATGTTGTGCAACCAGGCCATATCTTCCCATTGATGGCACAAGATGGTGGTGTGTTGACCCGTAACGGCCACACTGAAGCTGGTTGTGATCTAGCTCGTCTGGCAGGGCTGGAACCGGCTGCAGTGATCGTGGAGATCCTGAATGAAGACGGCACCATGGCGCGCCGTCCAGACTTGGAAGTTTTCGCGGCAGAGCATGGCTTGAAACTGGGTACGATTGCGGAACTGATCGAATATCGTAATCAGCATGAAACGACGATCCAGAAAGTATCGCAGTGTCACATGCCAACCGAATACGGTGATTTTGAACTGACGACCTTCCGCGATACCATCGACAATCAGGTGCATTTTGCGCTGAGCAAACCGCAACAAGATCCGACTAAGCCGGTGTTGGTGCGTGTGCATTTGCATGATTACCTCAATGATGTACTCAACAGCCAACGCGGTGATCTGCGTAGCTGGCCACTTGATAAAGCCATGAGCCGCATCAATGATGAAGGTGGAATTCTGGTGATCATCGGTCATGAGAATAGTCAGCAAGATCTGTTGGCCCGAATTGATCATTACGCCGCAGTCGATGCGGGTCAGTCTACCGAAATTTGTAAGCCAAAATCGGCGTCCCGTCGGGTTGGTGTTGGTTCGCAGATCCTGAAAGCGATGGGGGTCAAACAGATGCGTCTGTTGAGTTCACCAAAGCGTTACGTGCTGTCCGGCTTTGGTTTAGAAGTTGTGGAATATATCAGCGAATAATTGGTATCACCGTGCATGTTTTGGTCATGCGCCACATGTGCTAGAATTGACAAGTTTTGTGTATTTGACATAACAAATTATAGGATTACCCATGAAAGTGATTGAAGGCGTTATCCCGGCTCCACAAGCCAAAGTAGCGATCGTAGTGTCTCGCTTTAACAGTTTCATTAACGACCGTCTGGTAGAGGGCGCACTGGATACGCTGAAGCGTCAGGGCCAAATCGCTGACGAAAACATCACTTTAGTTAAAGTACCAGGTGCAGTTGAACTGCCGCTGGCGGCGAAACGTCTGGCTAAAAGCAAACAATTCGATGGGATTGTTGCGCTAGGTTGTGTGATCCGTGGTGGTACTGCTCACTTTGAATATGTGTCTGGCGAATGTGCTAAAGGTCTGGCGCAGGTTTCACTGGAATCAGAAATTCCGGTGGCGTTTGGTGTGTTGACCACAGAAAACATCGAGCAGGCCATTGAACGCGCTGGCACAAAAGCTGGTAACAAAGGTGTGGAAGCTGCACTGAGTACTTTAGAAATGATTAATGTCATGAACGCTCTGGGCGCATGATAGGAGAAAGAGATTGAAACCTGCTGAACGCCGTAAGGCGCGCCATCTTGCCCTGCAAGCAATTTATCAGTGGCAACTGGCTAAAGACAACGTGGCCGATATCGTTGAACAGTTCAAATTAGAACAGCCAACGAAAGGTGTTGATATGCCTTATTTTGAGCTGTTGTTGACTGGCGTTGCTACTAATGTCACCAATCTGGATGCGACTTTCTCACCGTTCCTGTCGCGTAAACTCGACGATCTGGATCAGATTGATAAAGGTGTATTGCGTCTGGCTTGTTATGAGCTGACCTATTGCAAAGATGTGCCATACAAGGTCGTTATCAACGAAGCGATTGAGTTGGCAAAATCTTTTGCAACCGATGACAGCCATAAATTTGTGAATGGCGTATTAGATAAAGTCGTCAAACAGATGGGCCTGCGTCAGTAATCACTGTTTGCAGTTACCGTTTTATGCGATAAAAAATCCCCGTTTTTTCTACAGAAGGAACGGGGATTTTTGTTAGCCGAAAGGGAACCATTTCGTGGGTGAATTCGAACTGATCCAACATTATTTTGCTGCTCAGGTTGCGGCACGTGCCGATGTGGAATTAGGCATCGGTGATGATTGTGCGTTGCTCAATGTTCCGGCTGGTGAATGTCTGGCGGTCAGTACCGATACGCTGGTCAGTGGCGTGCATTTTTTTGCTGATGTTGATCCGGTCGCATTAGGGCATAAAGTGCTGGCAGTTAACCTTTCTGATCTGGCAGCCATGGGTGCGCAACCACGCTGGGTTTCACTGGCGCTCACACTGCCGAATACCGATGAACATTGGTTGGCTGGTTTTGCGCAAGGCTTTCATGCCTTGGCTGCACAACATCATGTATCACTCATTGGCGGTGACACCACTCGCGGACCACTTTCCATTACGGTATCTATTAAAGGATCGGTGCCTGCAACCCAAGCTTTACGGCGTTCAGGTGCCAAAGTCGACGATCAGATTTATGTCAGTGGTCGCTTAGGTGCTGCTGCCTTGGCAGTGCAACAACGCTTACATTATTTGTCTATCGATGCAGAGGCTCTAAGGCCGTGTCAGCTCAGAATGGAATATCCACAACCACGTTGCGAACTAGGGCTGGCTTTGCGTGATATAGCCAGCAGTGCGCTTGATCTGTCGGATGGCCTTGCTGGTGATTTGATGCACATCCTGCGCGCATCGAATGTAGCGGCAAAAATCGAATTAACTGATCTGCCAATTGATCTCGCTGTTAATCAAAGTGTAACGCCTGAACAAGCGTTGCAACTGGCCTTGGGCGGAGGGGATGATTATGAATTGTGTTTTACCGCACCACCAGAGCAGGAAAATACAATCCAGAACTTAGCGGAAACACTGGATCTGCCATTAACTCGGATTGGCACTATCATCACCGGCGCTCCGAAAATATTCTGGTATCATCACGGCAACTCGGTTGAATTACATATCAATGGTTGGGAGCATTTTCACCATGGCGAAACTGGAAAAACATCATAAGAGCCGTGATGCGTTAGAGCGCTTAAATTGGCGTAACCCGCTGCATTGGTTGGCCACTGGTTTTGGTTCGGGTTTATCGCCGTTTGCCCCAGGCACTTTCGGCACCCTCGCTGCGATCCCATTTTATTGGCTGATGAGCTATCTGCCGTTATCCGTTTATATTGCGGTCACCGTTGTGGCTGCAGTTGCCGGCATCTGGATCTGTCAGTCAGCGACCAAAGCGATTGGGCAAGATGATCATGGCTCTATTGTCTGGGATGAGTTTGTCGGTTTTTGGATCACCATGATCGCTGCTCCCAAAGGGTTGCTCTGGTTACTGGCTGGTTTCCTGATCTTTCGCTTTTTTGACATCATCAAACCATGGCCGATCCGTTGGTTAGACCGCTACGTTAAAGGCGGTTTAGGCATCATGGTTGATGATGTGTTGGCGGGCGTATTTGGGTTGGCGGTGATGCAGCTGTTAGGCTATTTTCTTATATAACTCTATGGGCAATAACTGCCAGTCGGGCAGCCGCCAACCCCAGCTTTATTGTTGTCACAAAGCTGCGCTTTACCTGATAACGACGCAATAATTTTACGGGCAGTGCAACTATAGTCATTATTGTATAACGTCAGAGTCCCACTACTACGTAAAACGCCTTCTTGCGTAAACCGGTAATTAGACTGGGTTGTGCTTATTACTACACTGCTGTTGATTGTGCCACCGGTTAATAAAACAACATCAGGATCGGCATTACCGGTGTTTAGAGAACCATTTTTATCTTTATCGACAAACATCAATAGATGGTTAATCCCTGTTGTGACACATGTATTAGACGTATTTGCATAACAAATAACAACATCCTGATTTAATGCAATAGCTTGGCTACGAGCAGAATGAATTGCGTTATATAGAGAACTAGATTCCTGTTCAACAGCTGATGACACGATAAATTGCCGCATAGCTGGTAGTCCAACTGTCAGCAATATTATTCCGATCACAATCGTGATTAGCAGCTCGATCAATGTAAAGCCTCGATACCACCGCATACCGGCCTACCATAGCTAAAATCAGAAACCACATAATCAGTATGGCAGATTTATTGAACCGCATAGCGACATTGTTATTCCATATTTTTCATTTGAAATATTTCCTTTTCTTTACCTTCCTGAAATGCCTTCTTGCACTAGAATTAAAGCGTAAGCATATACAAAATCGGTTGTCAAGAGGAACCTATGCGTAAATTGGCAGGGATCACGTTGATAGAATTGATGATTGCAGTAGCGATTGTCGCTGTGTTGGCTGGAGTCGCATACCCTAGTTATATGCGGCATATTTTGACCAGCCACAGAACTGAAGCTAGCTCTACATTGATTCGTTTGGCTAACTTAGAGGAGCGTTATTATCTCGATAATAATCAATATGGAAGCTTGTTTCAGCTAGGGTTAACGGCGACATCTGCGGCCACTTACACCACCACAAATGGGTATTACACAATAACCATTGCAACGCCAACGACATCCACATACACCTTGACTGCAACAGCCAGCGGTACTCAGGCCTCGGATAGTGATTGTGTCACATATACACTCACTCAGAATGGTACCAAAACGAGCTCAAGCAGCAGTAGTTGCTGGAATTGAGCAAGGAGATGGGCTATGACTCTCAATCACAACACAGTAAAAAAATATCAGAGCGGATTCACTTTGATAGAAGTCCTGATTGCTGCTGTTGTTTTGTCTGTGAGTCTGCTGGGATTAATTGTATTACAGGGTGTTGCTAAATATTCTTCTTATGAAGCGCGCCAGCGGACGGTTGCTATGTATATCGCAACTGATCTACAAGACCGGTTGCGTCTGAATAAAACAGCCTGGATTACACAACAACTGGCTGGGAGCGGTTCAACTTATTCAGCTACAGTCTCTGGTTCTTCACTAACTATACCTTCTTGCGCACAAACCAGTGGCCTTATGACGAACTGCACGCAAAGTGATTTGGTTAATCTGGACTTATATAGTCTACAGGAACAACTTCGTGGAGCTTCAGTTTCGGGCACAGGTAATGTCATGAATTCTCCTGTTGGTTGCCTGCAACTAAGTCGTATTACGAGTCAGAATGCCGCTAATGTCACCATTACGATCAGTTGGCAAGATCGCGAAGAACTGAATGGAACATTACAGAATACAGCAAATACCTCATGTGGAACGGGTGGGAAGACTCACCGGCAGTATGTGGTAAGGACGGTACTATGAAGCGGAGTTCTGGATATACACTAATCGAATGGATGATTGCTATCGTCATTGGGTTGTTCATATTTGGCGGTTTAATGTCTCTTTATGTTATCTCTAATGAGACAACCCAAGACTCTTTGGATAATGGTGAATTACAGGAAAATGGCCGAATTGGGATGAATCTGCTGCTACGTGATCTTCATATGGCCGGATTTTGGGGGGACTATACTGGTGTGCCTTTAGCGTTAGGGGCTGGTGTTACTCTTAGTACTGCAGCAAGCACGTTAAGTTCGAGTAGTGATTGCCTTGACTCCAGAAGTATAGGCAGCTTTCCTAGTGTATCAGGTAATCTTCGTTCTGCATGGACACTCCATGTTAATGCTAGTGGTAGCAAAGGGTCTTCTCTCGCTTGTATTAATTTGGCTTCCGGCGCCGCTTTTTCTCCTGATTCTGACATTATTGATATAAAAAGAGCGCAAGGTAATTCAATCGCTGATGCAACAGCACTGGATTCAAGTCATTTTTATATAGCTGCGAACATACAAGCATTAAATTTTTTTAAAGGTTCAGAAACTCGACCAACAATAACTGTTATGCCAAACCGTCAGGTATGGGAATATATTCGCCATATTTACTACATTAGCTCTCAAAATTCGGTACCTGAATTACACATGATGTATCTCACTGATTCGATACAAGATACAGCAATTGTTCGTGGTATTGAAAGGATGCGTATTTTATTTGCAATTGATAGTACATTAACGCCAGATGGTGTCATTGACTCATATATTGCGCCAGAAAATGTGACACAACAACAGTGGGATGAACGACGAGTTTTAGGTGCTAAATTATTTTTATTAGTCCGATCTATAGATGCTAGTAATAAATATGTAAACCAAAATACGTATGCGTTAGGAGATATATCCTATACTCCAGCGGATAATTATCGGCGGTTATTATTGCAATCCACAGTTATATTTAACAACAGTGGAGATAGCACACAATGAAAACTCAACTTAAAGAAAAAGGAATGGTACTAGCAGTTGCATTGATTCTCATTCTTCCTCTAACGTTAATCGCAGTGTCCGTTATGCAATGGGCGCGAGAAGATCTAAAAATGATCGGTGCTGTTACAGATAGAAATAGTGCTGAGCAGACTTTAACTGGAATTATGCAAGAGGTTATGGTGATTAATAATCTGGCGGGTACATTATCTACGATGCCGGCATCGAGTAGTGTGACTACCGGCTCTGGCAATGTTATTCCCTTACTGTTAAGAGCAGAAGTTACTTGTAAGCGACGGTTTAATGCAAACAGTGATACTGCTATTAAAAATTGTCGTTATGTTGATGCGGATAATAGCACCACCTTTGCTAAAGGTAATATGGGTTGGTTACAAATGACCCTTAATATTGAGCAACCATTGTTATCAAATAGTGGTGGCTAAGGAGGTTAATATGAGTGCATTTCTTAAAGCCATCCTAGTTGGTGTAATATTCAGTTTTGTAATGCAAACTGCTTCTGTTCGGGCTGATGATACTGAGTTATATGTTCTTGATCTCAGCACGCAAGCAGGTGTTCAGCCTAGGGTCATGATTATTTTTGATAATTCTGGCAGTATGGACAGTTCAGTTGATGCATCAGTGCCATTTACAGCTACGACCACCTATACCAAAATATTCTGGTCAACTAATGGCACAGTTCCACAATCAAGTTCATCACAGTTTTTTTATACTCAATATAATAACTGTAATGCATCTGTTAGTGCGCTTAATTCTGTTGGATTTTATGCAGATCATTTTCGTAGTATACAAAAACAAGGAAATAAGTGGCGTTGGCAAGATTTAAGAACGAACCCTAACGATTATGTAGATTGTCAGGTGGATATAACAAAATCTGACATGGCTAACCCTGGTTCGCCGTCAACCTCTGGTTATCCTTTAAATGGTTCTTTTAGCACCATGAATGCTGCCTATGGAACCACGGGCACCAAGGCCAGTTTTGCTACTGCTACAGCGAGTTATTTATATACGAGCGACTATGTCGACTGGTATTACACTGGTCGAATTCAAACAAGTACTCGTCTTGCGGTTGCTCAAAAAACCATAGCTGACCTTATTACTTCAACACCGTCAGTTGACTACGGTTTAACTACTTTTAATATGAATAACAATGCGAGCAATACGCCGGGTACAGATGATGGTGGACGTATTGTTTTTGCATCTAAAAATGCTAATGATACTACTAGTACCACGGACACTAATGCAGGTTACCGGCAAGCATTGATTGATACCGTAAATAGTTTATCTGCTGAAACATGGACACCATTATCTGAAACCTTCTATGAGGTTACCCATTATTGGCAGGGTGGTAGTGTATGGAAGGGTAAATGGAATGGTACGCCACCTTATGATCCCACAGCAATGTTAGCTGGGTTGACTCAATATAAAACTCCTTTTGATAGTTGTCATAATCATGGATATATCATATTAATTACTGATGGTGAACCAACACACGATACAGCAGCTAATGCTCTTATAACCAGTGAATATATAAATAATACTAAACTTACCACTGCAGAATTAGCTGATTGGGGTAAGTCTATGAACTACTACGAGGGGGGTACATTAAGAACAAGTTATTTACCTTCATTGGCTGGATATTTAAAAAATAAAGATCAAAGTACAACTCTGAGTGGAACTCAAAGTGTTTCAACATACACAATTGGTTTTGGTAATGATGCGATGGTTAATGCACAAGCATTACTGACAGCAACTGCAACACAAGGTGGTGGTAAATACTATGGTGCTGCAGATGCAACTGCATTGGGTGATGCATTGCGCAATATTCTTATCGATATATTATCTGGTCAATATTCAATGCTGGCACCAACCACTGCTAGCAGTACCATGGATCGCTCTCAATATCTTAATAATCTTTATTATTCTATATTTGTACCAGGAGATGGCCCTGCTTGGGTTGGAAATATAAAGAAATTAAAATACTCAGATACAAAAGGCTATATTGTTGATAAAAATGATGAGGCTGCAATTTCAAGTGAAGGGAAAATAAACTCTTCTGCTACCACTATTTGGTCAACTGATAATGGTGATGGCGGTTCAATAGAAAAAGGCGGTGTACAAAGTATGCTGGCTAACAAAACAAACAGAACCATATATACAAATAATGGCACAACACTTACAGCTTTAAATAGAACAAACCTGACCTCTATTGCTGGTTCAGATACACAATTAGTAACCGACTTAGATGTCGTAGATACAACCCAAATTGATACCCAGATTAATTGGATTTTGGGGAAGGATGTGGATGGTACCACTACATCTGCAAACCGGAAAACAATTCTGGCTGATATGATGCATAGTAAGCCACTAGTTATTAATTATGGACAATCCACTGGCGCAACAAATCCAGATTTGCGAATTGTAGTTGGAACAAATGCTGGTTTCCTGCATATGTTTAAAGATTCAGGCGATACCGTTGATGAATCGTGGGCATTTATTCCTTATCCATTATTAAAAAATCAGACGACTTTACGTGAAAATGATATTGCTAATTCTCATCTGTATGGGCTTGATGGAAATGCGGTTAGCTATATATTAGACAATAATAATGATGGCCTTATAACTAGTAGTGGTAGCGGTGATAAAGCTTGGGTATTTATTGGACAGCAACAGGGTGGTCGTAGTTATTATGCTCTTAATGTAACTAACCCTAATTCGCCATCACTTAAATGGATTATTACAGGAGGAACAACGTCAGGTTTTGATCGTTTAGCTTATACTTGGTCGACACCTCAGGTGACTAAAATTCCTGGTGAGACTAACCCCGTTGTTATTTTTACGGGTGGATATACTGGAGCTGGAACCAGTGCAGTTGGTAACGCTATTTACATTGTTGATGCTGATACAGGCGTATTGAAATTCAAAGTTTCTCCTGATGCTACTTCATCAACCAATCTACAGATGACGACAATGGTTGATAGCATGCCAGGAGGGTTGGCATTAATGGATAGTGACGGTGATGGGGTTACTGACAGATTATATGCGACAGACACCGGTGGTAATGTATGGCGTATGGACATGAGTGGTACTGATAAAACAAAATGGTCTATGTTCAAGTTCGCATCTCTTGGTAGTGACACCGTTGCGAATCAGGATCGTCGGTTCTTTTATGCACCTATGATTATTCGTACTATTAACAAGAAAATTACCAAGAATAGCGATTCATCGTATGCTTATTCGGAAATACCATTCGATGCAGTATTGCTGGGTAGTGGCGATCGTGAATATCCAGCTTCTGAGAAAGTTGTCAAAAATGCTTATTTCATGTTGCGAGATTATCAAATTGGTTCATATCTGGCTACTTCAACTAAGCCAGCAACAATAGTTATAAGTAATTTATACGATATTACTACTATGCCTAATACATCAGATCTTGATGTTATGGCTGGATTAACCGGAGCAAATGGTTGGGTCTATTGGCTTACTGGAACTGGCGAAAAGGTTTTTGGTTCTGGTGCTGTGGTTGACGGAACGTTGCATTTTAGTTCTTTCGTGCCGGAAGCATCGCAAAGTCAGGATGTTTGTTCATTAGGAACATCAATTGGTACTACACGTGTATATTCAATGAATATGCACTATGGCACATACAGTTCATCGGACAGTAATTCAGATCCATCTCCTTTCAAAAGCACTAATAACTTGCTCATTGAAAACTTATCGATTTACGTAGGTAGCGATAAAAAGATTCGTTTGCTTGGTGGGCCTGGTGATCTAAATGGAACTATAGTCACAGGGACCACGCTAACAACCGGCACGACAATGCCAAAGAAAGAGTATCAATTTATACATGAAAATTAACGTTTGAGATAAGTTGAATCTATAAACCCTCTATTTAATCCGGTTAGATAGAGGGTTTTTTATTACGTTCGATTTTTTGCATCGATCTTGATACTAGATGTTTGTATCTGCGCAATCTTTGCGTCGTTCATAAAATAACCAATCACTAAACTTTACTTAACAAGGATGCAACAATTCTGGTGGTGGGGTGGGTTATGAACAATCAAGTGATCACTGAAATTTCTCATGTAACAACATTGACGGGATCGGCAAAAGTTCGGACTTTGGATGGTGAGATAAGAGATCTAAAGGTTGGTGATGTATTGCAACCAGGAGCAGAAGTTATTCTAACTGATGCTTCTGCATTTACCCTTGAAAAAGGGATGCCGGAACATAATCCCATTGCAGAAACGCCTGTTGAACAACAACCATCTATGCCTGCTATGGGAGCTGAAAATAATCAGACTACAGCACAAATTAATGAATTACAGAAAGCTATATTATCCGGCCAAGATCCAACACAGGCGTTTGAAGCTGCTGCAGCGGGTATTCCTGCAGATGCCGGTGGTGCTGGTATTGGTAGCGGAAATAGCGGTTTTTGTTTCTATTGCGAGAACCGGCGCATCGACTATTGCTGAATCTGGATATGACACGAGCACTCCATCGGTTGATCAAATAACCCAAGCTACTCCCCCTTCTGCACCGATAGCAACCACTACCGTTAACGACGAACCGGCCGCACAAAGTGATGCGCTGGTGACGCCGGAAGACACCGCACTGACCATTGCACCGGCCACACTGTTAGCCAACGACAGCGATCCCGATGGCGACCCGCTGAGTATTACCAGTGTGCAGGCTGCAGTACATGGGACGGTAGCCTTAGTGGAAGGCAACATTGTGTTTACACCGGCGGCCGATTACCACGGTCCGGCCAGCTTCACCTACACCATCAGTGACGGACAAGGCGGTAGCGACACCGCGACAGTCACCATTGAGGTAACACCGGTGAACGACAACCCGCATGCCGTTAACGACGCCCCGGCCGCACAAAGTGATGCGCTGGTGACGCCGGAAGACACCGCACTGACCATTGCACCGGCCACACTGTTAGCCAATGACAGCGATCCCGATGGCGACCCGCTGAGTATTACCAGTGTGCAGGCTGCAGTACATGGGACGGTAGCCTTAGTGGAAGGCAACATTGTGTTTACACCGGCGGCCGATTACCACGGTCCGGCCAGCTTCACCTACACCATCAGTGACGGACAAGGCGGTAGCGACACCGCGACAGTCACCATTGAGGTAACACCGGTGAACGACAACCCGCATGCCGTTAACGACGAACCGGCCGCACAAAGTGATGCGCTGGTGACGCCGGAAGACACCGCACTGACCATTGCGCCGGCCACACTGTTAGCCAATGACAGCGATCCCGATGGCGACCCGCTGAGTATCACCAGTGTGCAGGGGGCGGTAAACGGCACGGTGGCGTTAGTCGAGGGCAACATTGTGTTTACGCCGGCCGCCGATTACCACGGTCCGGCCAGCTTCACCTACACCATCAGTGACGGACAAGGCGGTAGCGACACCGCGACAGTCACCATTGAGGTAACACCGGTGAACGACAATCCGGATGCGGTCAACGACGCCCCGGCCGCACAAAGTGATGCGCTGGTGACGCCGGAAGACACCGCACTGACCATTGCACCGGCTACATTGTTAGCCAACGACAGCGATCCCGATGGCGACCCGCTGAGTATCACCAGTGTGCAGGGGGCGGTAAACGGCACGGTAGCCTTAGTGGAAGGCAACATTGTGTTTACACCGGCGGCCGATTACCACGGTCCGGCCAGCTTCACCTACACCATCAGTGACGGACAAGGCGGTAGCGACACCGCGACAGTCACCATTGAGGTAACACCGGTGAACGACAATCCGGATGCGGTCAACGACGCCCCGGCCGCACAAAGTGATGCGCTGGTGACGCCGGAAGACACCGCACTGACCATTGCACCGGCCACACTGTTAGCCAACGACAGCGATCCCGATGGCGACCCGCTGAGTATTACCAGTGTGCAGGCTGCAGTACATGGGACGGTAGCCTTAGTGGAAGGCAACATTGTGTTTACGCCGGCCGCCGATTACCACGGTCCGGCCAGCTTCACCTACACCATCAGTGACGGCCAGGGCGGTAGCGACACCGCGACAGTCACCATTGAGGTAACACCGGTGAACGACAACCCGCATGCCGTTAACGACGAACCGGCCGCACAAAGTGATGCGCTGGTGACGCCGGAAGACACCGCACTGACCATTGCACCGGC